>NZ_JBIVXC010000021.1:0-95869 GCF_044769005.1 Pseudomonas sp. NPDC090755
GACCCGGAGCGCAGCGTAGGGCCGGATGCAGGAGCGAGCGGTTTTGCCTACTTTTTCCAAGAAAAAAGTAGGCCGCCGTAAGGGCGGAAGGGGCCGGCAGCGTCACTGCATCAAATGGATAAGCCTACAGCCTCCACAACCCAACCCAACCCAGCCCTGCCCCTCTTCCCCGACAATCAGTGAAGAACCAAAAAAAAAAGGCCATCGGGATCACTCCCGATGGCCTTTCTATCGCCCAGCGTCGTTATTCGACGTTCAACACGCCACGACGGACCTGGTCACGCTCGATGGACTCGAACAGTGCCTTGAAGTTGCCCTCACCGAAGCCATCATCGCCCTTGCGCTGGATGAACTCGAAGAACACCGGGCCCATCAGGGTCTCGGAGAAAATCTGCAGCAGCAGGCGCTTGTCCTCGGGCTGGGAAGAGCCGTCCAGCAGGATGCCACGGGCCTGCAACTCGCCAACCGGCTCGCCATGCCCCGGCAGACGACCTTCGAGCATTTCGTAATAGGTCTCAGGCGGCGCGGTCATGAAGCGCATGCCCAGCTTTTTCAAGGCATCCCAGCTCTTGAGCAGATCGTCGGTGAGGAAGGCCACGTGCTGGATGCCCTCGCCGTTGAACTGCATCAGGAACTCTTCGATCTGCCCGGCGCCTTTGGACGACTCTTCGTTCAGCGGGATGCGGATCATGCCATCCGGTGCGGTCATGGCCTTGGAGGTGAGGCCTGTGTACTCGCCCTTGATGTCGAAGTAGCGGATCTCGCGGAAGTTGAACAGCCGCTCGTAGAACGCCGCCCAGTAGGCCATGCGGCCACGGTAGACGTTGTGGGTCAGGTGGTCGATGATCTTCAGGCCTGCACCGACCGGGTTGCGGTCGACGCCTTCGATGAAGTTGAAGTCGATGTCATAGATCGAGCTGCCTTCTTCAAAGCGGTCGATCAGGTAGAGCGGCGCGCCGCCGATACCCTTGATCGCCGGCAGACGCAGCTCCATCGGGCCGGTTTCGATCTCCACCGGCTGGGCACCGAGTTCCAGTGCGCGGGCATAGGCTTCATGGGCGTTGCGGACGCGGAAAGCCATGCCGCAGACCGAAGGACCATGTTCGGCGGCAAAGTACGAGGCGATGCTTTTCGGCTCGTTGTTCAGGATCAGGTTGATACCGCCCTGGCGGTACAGGTGCACGTCCTTGGAGCGGTGGGTCGCCACCTTGGTGAAGCCCATGATCTGGAAGATCGGCTCAAGGGTGCCGGGAGTCGGCGATGCGAACTCGATGAACTCGAAGCCCATCAGACCCATCGGGTTTTCAAAAATGTCAGCCATGTTCCTTACCTCATCATCAAAGCGCTAATAACGGTGATCACTTGCTATCGATGTCGAGCGAAGATGGCGGCGCGCAGGAGATGCCCCTCACACTGCGTGCGAGGTAGTCACCATAGATCAGCTTGAACCCATGACACTTCATATGGACCCATTCTCGGCGGGTTGATTCCTCAGGCGCGAGGAACCTTATTATTGTATGCGTAAGGTGATTCTACAGTGCGTAATCCGATTTGTCGCACTTTAAGTTCCGGCGGCTGGCCGACGAACGGCTATCCTGTGCACAGATTGCTCTTTTCAGGTTAGACCCCATGCCCCTTTCGGTACAACGCCGCCCTCGCCGCCTCTGGCGCACCTTGCTGCCCTGGCTGGTGGGCCTGCTGCCCATCGCCGGCGGCATGTTGATCATGTACTGGCAGGCCGAGCGGGAGCTGCAAAGCCGCAGCGTGGCGAACGCACGTCAGATGGTCATTCAGGTCGAGCGCATCCTCGACAACATCTCCGCCGCCGCCCGGGAGTTACTGCCGCTGGCCGGTCAGCCCTGCAGCGCGGAGAAACTGGCACTGCGCGACCAGGTGGCCCGGCGTGCCTTCGTCCGCTCCACCAACCTCGAGTATCGTGGCGAGCTGTACTGCAGCTCACTGTTCGGCCCCTACAGCGAGCCGGTCAATGCCAGTGACTATACCCAGGGCACGCTCTGGCTGATGAACGGCAACTCGGTCACCCCGGGGCATCCGCTGCTGGTCTACCGGGTCAGCGATGGCGAACACGGCGCCATCAGCACGGTCGATGGCGAGCACCTGACCAGTGCCTTGCAGTGGCTGGGAGGCGATAGCCGCCTGGTGCTGCAAGTCGGCCGGCACTGGATGAACCGCGACGGTCAGGTCCGCGCCGGCCCTGTGCCGCAGGCCGAGGTGGCGCCGGCCAGGCTCGCTTCGACGCGCTACCCCTTCGCGATCCATGGCGGCTACGGCCAGGGCAAGGTGGGCCAGTTGATGCGCAGCGAGTACCCAGCGCTGTTCGGCCTGCTGGTCATCATCGGTGCCATGGCCGGCGTGACCTGTTTCTGGCAACTGCGCCGGGCCAGCTCGCCACGGGCCGAGTTGCAGCGGGCCATGGAAGCCAACGAGTTCGTGCCCTATTTCCAGCCGGTGGTGCGCCGCGGCGACTACCGCTGGGCCGGTGTCGAGGTGCTGATGCGCTGGCAGCATCCCCGTGAAGGCCTGGTGCGGCCCGACCTGTTCATCCCCTATGCCGAGCACAGCGGCCAGATCGTGCCCATGACCCGCCAACTGATGGAGCGTACGGCGCAATGGCTGGCACCCCATGCCGACGCGCTGGCAGACGGCTTCCATATCGGTGTCAACATCACCGCCGACCATTGCCAGGACATGACCTTGCTCGAGGATTGCCAGGCTTTTCTCAGTGCCTTCCCCAAGGACCGGGTGCGGCTGACCCTGGAGCTGACCGAGCGTAAGTTGATCACCCCCAGCGCCGTCACCCAGGCCTTGTTCAGCAAGCTGCATGAACTGGGCGTAATGATCGCCCTGGACGACTTCGGCACCGGCCAGTCGAGCCTGGCCTACCTGCGCCAGTTCCAGATCGACTACCTGAAGATCGACCAGAGCTTCGTCGCCATGATCGGCGTCGATGCGTTGTCGCTGCATATTCTCGACAGCATCATCGAGCTTTCCAGCAAACTGGGGCTGGGGATCGTCGCCGAGGGGGTGGAGAACGAGACACAACGTGACTACCTGGCCCGGCACAACGTCGACTTCCAGCAAGGCTACCTGTTCGCCCGGCCAATGTCGGCGCACGCATTCATCCAGGCCCTGGAAACAAAGGCACTGGTACCCACGCTGGCGCAGCCCACATAGTCACTGTTGCTCCCACCCAAGTCACAACCGAGGCCCTCGTGTCCAAAGGTATTGTTTCATCGGTCATGGCGTCCTGCTTGTTCGCCGTGATGTATTTCTATACGTCCCTGCTGTCCCCGCTGGACGGCGAAGAGGTGTTCGGCTGGCGTACCCTGCTGACCCTGCCCTGCCTGACCCTGTTCATGCTGGTGAGCAAGGACTGGCCACTGGTCACCGGCCTGCTGGCACGGATGCGCCACAAGCCGCTCCTGTTGCTGGGACAGTTCGGCACCTCGTCACTGATGGGCGTGCAACTCTGGCTGTTTCTCTGGGCGCCGCTGCACGGGCGCAGCCTGGAAGTGTCGCTGGGCTATTTCCTGCTGCCGCTGACCATGGTCCTGACCGGACGCCTGGTCTATGGCGAGCGCCTGTCGCGCCTGCAGACAGTCGCCGTGGCCTGTGCCGCTACCGGGGTTGGCCATGAGCTGTACCAGCACGGCAGTTTTGCCTGGGAAACCCTGCTGGTGGCCGTCGGCTACCCGCTGTACTTCATCCTCCGACGCAAATGTCGCACCGACCACCTGGGCGGCCTGTGGGCCGACATGTGCCTGCTGTTGCCGACGGCGCTGTACTTTGTCATCCAGGGGCCGCTGAGTGCCCGGGACCTGGCCGAGCACCCGGCCCTGTATGGCCTGATTCCGCTCCTGGGCGCGATCAGTGCCCTGGCGCTGATCTGCTACGTGATGGCCAGCCGCTTGCTGGCGTTCAGCCTGTTCGGCCTGCTCAGCTATGTCGAGCCGGTACTGCTGGTCGGCGTGGCCCTGCTACTGGGCGAGACCATCGGTCCCGACCAGTGGCTGACCTACCTGCCCATCTGGCTGGCCGTGCTGGTGCTGATCCTCGAAGGCGTCAGGCACCTGCTTCGCCAGCAGCGGCGTTCGGCGTAAGGCGCACCTCTCGGACCCGGCGCTCTTCCACGGCGACCACGGTCATCTGCCAGCCATTCCAGTGCAGGCTGTCGCCGACCACCGGCAAGCGATCGAGCAGGCTCATCACCAGGCCCGCGAGGGTCTGGTAGTCCTCGGTGGGCCTGGCGGCAAAACCGGTGCGCGCCTGGATCTGGCTGAGGTTCAGGGCACCGCTGACCACAAAGCCCTGTTCGTCCTCGATAATCCCCGGCCCTTCGACCTCGCTGGCATCAGGCAACTCACCGGCGATGGACTCGAGGATGTCGGTCATGGTCAGGACGCCGGTGAAATCACCGAATTCATTGACCACAAATGCAATGTGGGTCGACTGGTTACGCATCTGCTCCAGGGCGTTGAGGATGCTGAAACTCTCCAGCAGGTTCAGTGGCGCACGCGCCAGGCTTTCCAGGTCCGGCTGGTTGCCGGCCAGCAGCTCCTTGAGCAACTCCTTCTTGTGCACGAAGCCCAGCGGTTCCTCGATGCGACCGTTGCGGATCAACGGCAAGCGTGAGTAGGACGAATGCATCAACGCCGTACGGATCGCCTCAGGTGACTGGGTCAGGTCGATCGCATCGACCTGGGCCCGCACCGTCATCAGCGTTTTGATCGGCCGCTCGGCCAGGTTCAGTACGCCGCTGATCATCACCCGCTCGCGGCGGTCGAACAGCACTTGCTCTTCACCGCCCTCGACCAGGTCGGCAATCTCCTCGCCCACCTCATCGGCCTCGATGCGGCGCCCGCCCAGCAGGCGCAACACCGCATGGGCAGTGCGCTCACGCAAGGGCCGGTGCTGCTGCAGGCTGCGCTTGCGTCGGGCCCGGGCCAGCTGGTTGAACACCTCGATCAGGATCGAGAAGCCAATGGCCGCGTACAGGTAGCCCTTGGGAATATGGAACCCCAGGCCTTCGGCGGTCAGGCTGAAACCGATCATCATCAAAAAGCCCAGGCACAGCATGATCACTGTCGGGTGGTTGTTGACGAAGCGTGTCAGCGGCTTGCTGGCGACGATCATGATGCCGATGGAGAAGATCACCGCGATCATCATCACCGACAACTGCTCGACCATGCCCACCGCGGTGATCACCGCATCCAGGGAGAACACCGCATCAAGCACCACGATCTGCGCCACGATCGGCCAGAACGCCGCATGACGGGCGCTGCCGTTAGTCTGGGCCACATGCCCCTCAAGGCGCTCGTGCAACTCCATGGTGGCCTTGAACAACAGGAACACACCACCGAACAGCATGATCAGGTCACGGCCGGAGAAGCTCTTGTCGAACACCTCGAACAAGGGCGCGGTCAGGGTCACCATCCAGGAAATACTGGCCAGCAAGCCCAGGCGCATGATCAGCGCCAGGGACAGGCCGATCACCCGCGCACGGTCACGCTGATGGGGCGGCAACTTGTCGGCGAGGATGGCGATGAACACCAGGTTGTCGATACCCAGTACCAGTTCCAGCACAATCAGCGTGGCAAGGCCCAGCCAGGCCGTGGGGTCGGCTAGCCATTCCATGGGCGGGCACTCATCTGCAGGTACAAAGGGAAGGCGTCACAAGGACGGGAGAAAGGCCGGGACGGCCAGCTACTGGGGGGCTCCGAGAACGAAGTCATATCAACCTGAGATCAATTAGGGAGGGAGATCCTACAATTGCAGCAGGGATTTCTCACAGCGCGAAACTATTTCAAATTCTGTAATAGCAACCGGACACCGTGTGGGAGCTGGCGAAGCCTGCGATCGACTGTGCAGCAGTCGCAATGCCTCTACGACCGCTTCGCAGCCAGGCGGCAGCGGCTATAGGGTAATTTTCTTCAATACCTGGATGTATCGGACCTTCAGACTCGTCCAACCTCATCTTAAGGACGAACACCCATGAGTCTGACCCTTTCAATGGCCGCCTTCGCCCTGGCCGCCTCCATCTCCCCCGGCCCGGTCAATATCGTCGCCCTGGGCAGCGGCGCACGCCACGGCTTGCGCGCCAGTCTCAAGCACGTCACCGGCGCCACCGTCGGCTTCAGCCTGCTGTTGCTGTTGATCGGCCTGGGCCTGCACGAACTGCTGCGCCACTGGCCAGCCATGACCCGGGTGCTGCATATCGGCGGCGTGGCGTTCCTGCTGTACATGGCCTGGAAACTGGCCAGCGACCGCGGTGAACTGGGTCGCGACAACCACACCCCGCCCCCGTCGCTACTCACCGGGGCAACCCTGCAATGGCTCAACCCCAAGGCCTGGCTGGCCAGTGTCGCCGGGATCGGGGCATACGTGGGCGAAGGCCAGACCGCCCTGCTCTGGCAGTTCACCGGGATCTATTTCGTCATCTGCTACCTGTCCATTGCCAGTTGGGCCTGGGCCGGCAGCGTAATCAGCCATTATCTGGACAACCCCGCACGCGTGCGTCTGTTCAATCGCGTGCTGGCGGCCCTGCTGGTGGCCAGCGCCCTCTACCTGCTACTGGCCTGAACGGTAGTGGCCGGGCGTCGCCGCCAGGTGACGCTTGAACGCCCGCTGCAGGTGGGCCTGGTCGGCAAACCCGGCCTCCAGCGCCACCTCGGCGATCAACCGGCCACGACGCAACTGGGCGCGGGCATATTGTACGCGCTGGTCGAGCAGGTAACCGTGGGGCGTCAGGCCGAAGTGCTGCTTGAAGGCGCGGATCAGGTACGAGGTGGACAGTCCGGCGGCCTCGCTAATGTCTTCCAGGCGCAGGGGCTCGGTGCAGTGTTCACGGATGTAGCCGGCAGCGGCCAGCAGCCGTTGATTGTTCATCGGGCGACGCGCCTTGCCCGTACCAAAGCGCTGGATCAACGCGCTGAAAAAAACCTCCAGCGCGCTGTGCTTGCTGGCCGCGCTGCAGTGCTCGTCGAGCAACAAGGCGTGCAGGTCGCACAGTTCCCGGTAGAGGGACGGCAATCGGCTGCTGAGCACCTGAAGTGGCTGGAAACCCAGGGCCTGCAGCCAGTGCAGGTCGACATACAACATCAGGTAGGACCAGGGCTCACCGGCGATGGGATTGCAGGTATGCACTACGCCGGGATTCATCATCACCACCGTGCCGGCCGACACCTCCTGATGACTGTCGCCGCTCACATAGGTGCTGCGCCCTGCCGTAATCGCCCCGATGGAAAAGCTCTGGTGCGAGTGCGGCGCATAGCGGACCTTGCGCCCGTCATCAACGCTGCGCGCCTCGATGAAGGGCAGCGCCGGATCACGCCAGAATCGCGAGTGCGTACTCATCTCCATTAGCCCTCGGCATCATGCACCACCACCAGCAACTGCGCCTGCACCTCGCCCAGCGACCGCAGCCTGTGGGGCGTCTGGGCATTGAAATACAGGGCGTCGCCGCGCTCGAGAATCACCCGCTCGTTCATGAAGTCCACTTCCACCTGCCCTTCGTGGACGAACAGGAACTCCTCGCCCAGGTGTTCCTTGAACGTCGAGTCGCTGAAGTCGGCGGGCGGGCTGATGATGAACGGCAACAGGCTGCGACTGCCGATGTGCTTGGCCAACACCGAATACCCCTGGCCCTGGGTACTGCTCGCCAGCGCCTGGCGCTCGCCGCTGCGCACCAGGCTGTAGCGGGCCTGGCCGGGCAGGTCTTCGGCGAACAGTTCTTCGACGTTGACATTCAGCGCCCGTGCCAGCTTCAGGGCGGCCGCAATGGACGGCGTGTTCAAGCCACGCTCGACCTTGGACAGGTAGCTCTTGGTCATGCCGGACATTTCGGCCAGCGCTTCCAGGGTAATACCCAGTTTTTTTCTTAACAATTTCAATCGGATAGACATGCGACGCAAATTTCCCAGTGTCACGGGCAGGTTTTTACTTGCCAATGACACATTGTGTCATTTAGCCTTATCCGTGTCATCTCGCTGACCGCCCCTCCACCTTCCAAGTAGCCGGGGCGGGCCAGCCGTGACACGTCTGAACACCACCGAGGATATCCCCATGGCCAAGACTATGGCATTGCCCAAGGACCAGCTGGTCAAGCAGGCCCTTACACAGATGCAAGGCTCGCTTGCCGATAATACGTGGACTGTACGCGAAAAGCTGGCCCTGACCTGTCGAATTCTCTTCGATAACGGCCACGACTCGGGCCTGGCCGGGCAAATCAGCGCCCGTGGCCCCCAACCTGGCACCTTCTACACCCAGCAACTGGGCCTGGGTTTCGATGAAATCACCGCCAGCAACCTGCTGCTGGTCAACGAAGACCTGGACGTGCTCGAAGGCCAGGGCATGCCCAACCCGGCCAACCGTTTCCACAGCTGGGTGTACCGGGCGCGCCCGGACGTGAATTGCATCATCCACACCCACCCGACCCACGTCGCCGCCCTGTCGATGCTCGAAGTGCCGCTGCAGGTCTCGCACATGGACCTGTGCCCGCTCTACGAAGACTGCGCGTTCCTCCAAGCCTGGCCCGGCGTGCCGGTGGGCAATGAAGAAGGCGAGATCATCAGCGCAGCGCTGGGCGACAAACGCGCCATCCTGCTTTCACACCACGGCCAGTTGTCGACCGGCGCCAGCATCGAGGAGGCTTGTGTCATCGCCCAACTGATCGAGCGCGCCGCCAGATTGCAGTTGCTGGCCATGGCCGCAGGCGACATCAAACCGATTGAACCGGCGCTTGGCCGCGAAGCCCACGACTGGATATCACGGCCCAAACGCCACAGCGCCGCCTTCAACTACTATGCGCGACAGTGCCTGCGGGTGCACGCCGACTGCCTGAACTGATTCCCGGCCCCATTTGCCTTACTTGCGGAGCATCTTTCATGACCACGACATTCCACGGCATCATCGGCTACACCATCACCCCGTTCAGCCATGACGGCGAGCAACTCGACCTGCCCGCCCTGGGCCAGTCCATCGACCGTTTGATCGCGGGCGGTGTCCACGCTATCGCGCCACTGGGCAGCACCGGCGAAGGCGCCTACCTGAGCGACCTGGAGTGGCAACAGGTCGCCGAGTTCAGCCTGGCGCATGTCGCCGGCCGGGTGCCGACCATTGTCAGCGTCTCCGACCTGACCACCGCCGGGGCCATTCGCCGCGCCCGCTTCGCCCAGGCCCATGGCGCCGACGCAGTGATGGTCCTGCCGGCCGCCTACTGGAAGCTCAGTGAAGCCGAGATCATCCAGCACTACCGGGCCATTGGCTCCGCCATCGATCTGCCGATCATGCTCTACAACAACCCGGCCACCAGCGGCACCGACCTGTCGGTGGAGCTGATCCTGCGCATCGTGCGCGAGGTCGAGAATGTGACCATGGTCAAGGAGAGCACCGGCGACATCCAGCGCATGCACAAGCTGCATCTGCTCGGCGAGGGTCAGGTGCCCTTCTACAATGGCTGCAATCCACTGGCCCTTGAAGCCTTCGTAGCAGGCGCCAGCGGTTGGTGCACGGCTGCGCCGAACCTGATCCCGGCACAAAACCTGCAGTTGTACAAGGCGGTGCAAGCCAACGACCTGGCCACTGCCAGGGCAGTGTTCTACCGCCAGTTGCCGCTGCTGGAGTTCATCCTCAAGGGCGGCCTGCCCGCCACCATCAAGGCGGGCCTGGCCATCACCGGCCTGCCGGTCGGAGCGCCTCGCCTACCCGTGTTTGCCCTGGACCAACCTGGGAAGGACTACCTGCAGGATCTGCTGAACACCCTGCGCTGAACCCGGCCCGACCGCCAGCCGTGTCATGCGGCTGGCACCGGGATGACGCAACATACCCCATAAAAACACTGCGCTTCTCCGATTACCCTACAAGCATTGATGACTTCACCGATAGGACAGCTGTCTGGCGCGACCTAGCATCGATTGGCCAACACCAATCGACAGGGAGCTGCGCTCAGACCTATGAAAACCAGGACCTTTTCAGGCTACACCTTGGGCTTGCTCGCTGCGGCGATCCTGACCACCAGCGTCAACGCCAACCCGCTGACCCGCGACAACGGCTCGCCGGTCGGGGAAAACCAGCACTCGCAGACAGCCGGCAGCAACGGCCCTACCCTGTTGCAGGACGTGCAACTGATCCAGAAGCTGCAACGTTTCGACCGCGAGCGAATACCGGAGCGCGTGGTACACGCTCGCGGTACCGGGGCCCATGGCGAATTCATTGCCAGCACCGATATTTCCGAACTGACCATGGCCAAGGTATTCACCCCGGGTCAGAAAACGCCCGTGTTCGTACGCTTTTCATCCGTCGTGCATGGAACCCATTCGCCAGAAACCTTGCGTGATCCGCGCGGATTCGCCACCAAGTTCTACACGGCCGATGGCAACTGGGACCTGGTCGGCAACAATTTCCCGACTTTCTTCATTCGTGATGCGATCAAGTTCCCGGACATGGTCCACGCCATGAAGCCCGACCCGCGGACCAACCTGGGCAACGATGCCAGGCGCTTCGACTTCTTCTCGCACCTGCCCGAGGCAACCCGCACCCTGACCCTGCTGTATTCCAACGAAGGCACGCCACAAAGCTACCGACACATGGACGGCAACAGCGTCCACGCCTACAAGTTCGTCAATGCCAAGGGTGAAACCAGCTATGTGAAATTCCGCTGGAAGACGCTGCAGGGGCAGAAAAACCTCGACCCCGACGAGGCCGCAAAGATCCAGGGCCTGGATTTCAGCCACATGACCAACGACCTGGTCGGCGCGATCGACCGTGGTGAATACCCGAAGTGGGATTTGTACATACAGACGCTCAAGCCAGGGCAGATGGCAGCCCTGGACTATGACCCGCTCGACCCGACCAAGGTCTGGCCCGATGTGCCGGAGCGCAAGGTCGGCCAGATGGTCCTTAACCGCAATGTCGACAACTTCTACCAGGAAACCGAACAGGTCACCCTGGCGCCATCGAACCTGGTACCCGGTATCGAGCCATCCGAAGATCGCTTGCTGCAAGGCAGGCTATTTTCCTACGCCGACACCCAGATGTATCGCGTCGGTGCCAATGCCATGAGCCTGCCGGTCAACCGGCCCAAGGTCAGCGTGAACAATGGCAACCAGGACGGCGCGCTCAATGCGGCACACACGGTCGGCAGCATCAATTACGAACCGAGCCGCACGCAACCGCGCCCGGCCACCGAGTCGGCGCGCTATAGCCGGTTGCCCTTGAGTGGTACCACGCAACAGCAAGCCATCATGCGCACGCAAAACTTCAAGCAGGCCGGTGAGCTCTACCGCAGCTATGACACCAAGAATCGCCGGGATCTGGTCAACAGCTTCGGCCAGTCGCTGGCCGGTAGCGACGACGAGAGCAAGCACATCATTCTTTCATTCCTGTACAAGGCCGATGCCGAGTACGGCAAGCGCGTGTGCAAGGCCGCAGGCGGCGACCTGAACAGAGTCAAGCGGCTAGCGGCACAACTGAAGGACTGAGTGTCACGCCCGACGCAAGGCAAGCATACGCTGCCGGTAGCTGCCCGGGCTCTCGCCGGTCCACTTCTTGAACGCCCGATGAAACGCACTGGGTTCCTGGAACCCGGTGCGTTCGGCCACCTCGGCGATGCTCATGTCGGTTGCGCGCAGGCACTCGAAGGCAGTCGCCCTGCGCACTTCATCCTTGATCTGCTGGTAGGCACGCCCTTCGCGCTCCAGTTGCCGGCGAAAACTGCTGGGGCCAAGCCCCTGGCACTGGGCCATGGCCTGCAGGGTGGGCCACTGGCCCGGCTCACGCTCACGCAAGTAGCGATAGACCCTGGCCACCAGGCCGCTCTGGTTGCGGTAGCGGATCACCAGCCACTGCGGCGCGCTGCGCAGGAAGGTCTTGAGGCCGGCCAAGTCCTGGACCACCGGCAGGCGCAGGTAGTCGGCGGCGAATTCGAGTTCGGTCACGCCCGCGCCCAATTGCAGGTTGGGCCCCCACAGCAAAGGGTCGCCCTCCTGTACCGGGCGTGGGTCGGCCAGCGTCATGCGGTCAATGACAATGCGTTGCCCACCCAGCCAGCACAACAGGCTGATGACCAGGGCCAGGAAGGTTTCCTCGGCATAGACCCGGGTCAGCGGGTCGTCGATGCGCGACTGCAGGCTGATCAGCGCCCGCGGCCCCTTGACCGTCAGGGTGGCCCGCAGGTCACGCAAGAACAGAGCGAAACTGCCCAGGCACTGGCGCAAGGCCTTCTCCAGCGTCGGCTCCTGGATCAGGCCACGGCAAATCAGGGCAAAACTGCCCAGCGGCATGCCATGGCTGTCCAGCTTGAAGAATTCGTCGCCCAGGGACTGGATCAACAGCAACCAGAGCCGGGCGAAGGCCGAGGCCGGCACCCGTGCGCCCGGCGTGTCGAGCACACCCTCATCGATACCGGCTTCGCGCAGCAAAGCCTGCGCCCGCTCTGGCCGGTCACGCAGGGCGTGCAGCATGGTATGGACGAAGTAGACCGCGACTGTATCGTTTTCCCGCATTACCGATTCCGCAGGGTGTGGCAAAAAATACCAGGGGCAGTGGGCAGTTTTGGCATAGGCCCGGCAGCAGGCTTTGCCTAGACTCGATGACAACCTGAACCTGGCGCGGTGTGCATTCTGGCAGAGCCGGCCACTGTCCCGCCATGCTTTCGCCTATTGGAGTCTTTCATGAATACCCCGGAAATCTACGTAGTCAGCGCCGTCCGCTCGGCCATCGGCAGTTTCGGCGGCAGCCTCAAGGACCTGCCCCTGGCCGACCTGGCCAGCACCGTGACCCGCGCCGCCATCGAACGCGCAGGCGTTGCGCCCGAGCACATCGGCCACGTGGTGATGGGCAACGTGATCCCGACTGAAACCCGCGATGCGTACCTGGCCCGCGTGGCCGCGATGAATGCCGGCATTCCCAAGGAAACCCCGGCCTTCAACGTCAACCGCCTGTGCGGTTCGGGCCTGCAGGCGATTGTCTCCGCCGCCCAGAGCCTGCTGTTGGGTGAGGCCGAAGTCGTGGTAGCCGCCGGTGCCGAATCCATGAGCCGCGGCCCTTACCTGCTGCCGCAAGCCCGTTGGGGTGCACGCATGGGCAACATTCAGGGCGTCGACTACATGCTCGGCATCCTGCACGATCCGTTCGGCAACTTCCACATGGGCATCACCGCCGAGAACGTTGCCGAGCGCAATGGCATCACCCGCGAAATGCAGGATGAGGTGGCCCTGGTCAGCCAGCAGCGCGCCGCCCGCGCCATCGCCGAAGGTCGCTTCGCCAGCCAGATCGTGCCGATCGAGGTGCCGGGCCGCAAAGGCACCGTGCGTTTTGACGTCGACGAGCACGTACGTGGCCAGGTCACTGCCGAACAACTGGCCGGGATGA
Organism: Pseudomonas sp. NPDC090755; assembly: GCF_044769005.1. Taxonomy (NCBI): domain Bacteria; kingdom Pseudomonadati; phylum Pseudomonadota; class Gammaproteobacteria; order Pseudomonadales; family Pseudomonadaceae; genus Pseudomonas; species Pseudomonas sp. NPDC090755. The sequence continues at coordinate 13,390 of NZ_JBIVXC010000021.1, forward strand.
AGCCTGCCTTCAAGAAGGACGGCACCGTCACCGCCGGCAACGCCAGCGGCCTGAACGATGGCGCTGGCGCCCTGGTGCTGGCCACCGGTGACTACGTCAAGCGTCATGGCCTGCGTCCGCTGGCCCGCCTGGTGACCTACGCCCATGCCGGCGTGGAACCCGAACTGATGGGCCTGGGCCCGGTACCTGCCACTCGCAAGGCGCTGGAAAAGGCCGGCCTGAGCGTTGCCGACCTGGACGTCATCGAGTCCAACGAAGCCTTCGCTGCCCAGGCCTGCGCCGTGGCCGGTGAGCTGGGCTTCGACCCCGAGAAGGTCAACCCCAACGGTTCGGGCATTTCCCTGGGCCATCCGGTTGGCGCCACTGGCGCGATCATCGCCACCAAGGCGATCCACGAACTGCAGCGCATCGAAGGCCGCTACGCCCTGGCCACCATGTGCATCGGCGGCGGTCAGGGTATTGCTGTCGTCTTCGAACGCGTGTGAATCAAGGAGCCAGTGAAGTGACTATTCAACAGATTGCCGTGATCGGCGCCGGCACCATGGGCAACGGTATTGCCCAGGTGTGTGCGGTAGCCGGATACCAGGTCACCTTGATCGATGTGTCCGACGCGGCGCTGGAGCGTGGCCTGGCCACCTTGCGCAAGAACCTCGAGCGTCAGGTCAGCAAGCAAACCCTGGCGGCCGAAGACGCCCAGGCTGCCGTGGCACGCATCCGCACCAGCACCGACTACGCCCAGCTTTCGCAAGCGCAGCTGGTGATCGAAGCGGCGACCGAGAACCTCGAGCTCAAGCAGCGCATCCTTCAGCAGATCGCCGCCAGCGTCAGCAGCGACTGCGTGATTGCCACCAACACCTCGTCGCTGTCGATCACCCAGCTGGGCGCGGCGGTCAGCCAGCCCGAGCGCTTTATCGGCGTGCATTTCTTCAATCCGGTGCCGATGATGGCCCTGGTCGAGATCATTCGTGGCCTGCAGACCAGCGACGCCACTTATGCCGCGGCCCTGGCGCTGACCCAACAGGTCGGCAAGACCCCGATCAGCGCCGGCAACCGCCCAGGCTTCGTGGTCAACCGCATCCTGGTGCCGATGATCAACGAAGCGATCTTCGTCTTCCAGGAAGGCCTGGCCAGTGCCGAAGACATCGACACCGGCATGCGCCTGGGCTGCAACCAGCCGATCGGCCCGCTGGCCCTGGCCGACCTGATCGGCCTGGACACCCTGCTGGCGATCATGGAGGCCTTCCACGACGGCTACAACGACAGCAAGTACCGCCCTGCCCCCCTGCTCAAGGAAATGGTCGCCGCCGGCTACCTGGGACGCAAGAGCGGGCGCGGCTTCTTCACCTACTGAGGGGCATTGCCGATGAACGCCGTTATGCGCTGTGGAAACTTCGAAGAGCGGCGTGACAAGGCCCTGGCGCTTTTCGCCGAGAAGGGTTTCGGCCAGGTCAGCATGCGCGAGCTGGCCAGCCACCTGGGCCTGACGGCGGGGTCGTTGTATCACCACTTCCCGAGCAAGCAGGACCTGTTGTACGACTTGATCGAGGAGCTGTACGAGGAACTGCTGGCCTGCCTCAACCAGGGCCGGCGGGGCCACCCGCAGACCCTGGTCCAGGTGATTGCCGCGCACTGGGCGTTGCATGCCGAACGCCCGTTGCAGTTTCGCCTGGCCGAGCGTGACCAGTGTTGCCTGAGTCCGGACCAGCAAGCACGTATCGGCCAGCTGCGCCAGCAGTACGAAACCGCCCTGCTGCGCCTGATCGTGCCCAAGGCCACCCTGCGCGGCGAAGCGCTGCAAGCCACCGCCCATGTCATTGCCAACCTGCTCAACAGCCTGCCGGGCTGGCTGCAGGCCTCGCAACTGCCCCAGGCCCAAGGCCTGGCGCTGATGGAAAGCATGATGCTCGGCGGTATCGAGCGGACCTTGCTCGGCGAAAGCCTCAACTCGATGGCGTGAGCCAGACGCTGCGGCCCGCCCGCGGCGCCTGGCGCATCTAGCGCAACAGGTCCTGGATCTGGTCACCCAACGTATATAGGTCGAAGGGCTTGGCCAGGATCGGCGCCTTGAAGGCGATCGGGCTACCCGATTCGCGGATTTCTGCCGGATAGCCACTGATGAAGATGACCTTGAGGTCCGGGCGCAGCTTGAGGGCCGGCTCAGCGACCTGAACCCCGGAGATTCCCCCTGGTAGGCGATAATCGGTGACGATCAGGTCCAGGTGCGGTTTACTGGCGAGGATCTCGAACGCCTGTTGACCGTCTTCAGCCACCAGCACGTGATACCCCTCACCGGCCAGGTAGTCCCGCAGCACCATGCGAATTGACGGCTCATCTTCGACGACCAGCACCACGTCCTGCGCATCTTCACTCATACCCACGCCTTATTGTTCAGTCATTCAACAGTACGACCCCGGGCTCAGGCAGAGGTTGCCTGTTGCAGGTCGGTTTCCTGCCGTAGGCTCGACAGCGGCAGACGTACGGTGAAGGTCGCCCCCTGGCCCTCGACACTGTGTACGCCAAGGCTGCCACCATGGGCAAGCACGATCTGCTCGGCGATGTACAGGCCCAGGCCCAGTCCCGCGCTGCCCGGGGCCGATGCCACCCGTTCGAACTGCTGGAAAATACGTTGCTGGTCCTGCGCGTTGATACCGATACCCTGATCGCGGACCTCGACACAGGCCATGTCGTGCTGGGCGAAGGTGCGCACCTGAATCGGCTTGCCCATGCCGTAGCGCAGGGCATTGGTCAACAGGTTGGCCACCACCTGCTCGATGCGAAACTCATCCCACCCCCCCACCAGCGAGGCTTGGGCGCTGAAGTCGATCTGCGCATCCAAGGCCGCAGCCTGGGCGGTAAAGTTCTCCACCTGGTCTGCGACCAGCTTGCTCAGGTCGAACTGGCCGGGGCGGATCGACAGCTTGCCGGTGCGAATCCTCGACACATCGAGCATGTCCTCGATCAGGCGGATCAGGCTGTTGATCTGACGCTCATCGCGCTCGACCATCGCGCGCATCTTGTCCAGGGTAAAGGCCTCGGTATTGCCCCGGGCCAGGTGCAGCTTGCGCAGCTGGGTTTCCAGGATCAATCCGTTGAGCGGCGTGCGCAGCTCATGGGAAACAATCGACATGAAGTCATCGCGCATGCGCACCGCATGCTCCAGCTCCTGGCGGGTGACCTGCAGCTGGGCCAGCAGTTGCTCCTGCTCTGCACGGCTGCGCTCCAGCGCCTGCAACTGCTGGTCCAGCGCCTTGCGCTGGCGGAACAGGTCGACGAACACCGCCACCTTGCTTTTCACCGCGTGGTTGTCCAGGGGCTTTTGCAGGAAGTCCACTGCGCCGCTTTCGTAGCCCTTGAAGGCGTAGTTCATTTCACGTCCGGCGGCACTGACGAAGACAATGGGGATGCTCTTGGTCTTCTCCATGCCGCGCATCAACTCGGCCAGCTCGAAGCCGTTCATCCCGGGCATCTGCACATCGAGGATGGCCAGGGCGAATTCATGCTCGAGCAGCAGCGACAGGGCCTGGTCGGCGGACCGCGCCTGATGCACTTCCCGGTCGCGGCCCTTGACCAGCGCCTCCAGGGCCAGCAGGTTCTCCGGCAGGTCGTCGACGATCAGCAGTTTGGCTTGGATAGGGCTCAACATTCAGGGAGTTCCAGCGTGGCGAGCAATTGCCCGATGCCGCTCAACGGCAGTATATGGTCAGGATGGTGCAAGGCCAGCGCGGCCCGGGGCATGGTGGCGACCTGCGCTTCGCGCGGGTCCTGGACGATGGTCCGCCCTCCCAGCCCCTTGATCCGCGCCAGGCCCCTGGCACCGTCTTCATTGGCACCGGTCAGCAGCACCCCGAGTAACGCCGGGCCATAGGCATCGGCAGCCGACTCGAAGAGGATGTCGATCGATGGCCGGGAAAAGTGCACCCGCGCCTCCTGGCTAAGGGAAAAGCTGCGGTCCTGCTCCACCGACAGGTGATAACCGGGACCGGCGAAATAGATCATGCCCGGGGCCACGGGTTGCTTATCGCAGGCTTCGCACACCGGGCGCCGGAGCCTGCGGCTGAACACCTGGGCCAGGTGGCTGTGGCGGTCATCCGGCAGGTGCAGCACGCACACCAGGGGCACGGCGTAATCCACCGGCAAGGCGTGGAACAGAGTCAGCAAGGCACTGACGCCGCCCGCCGAGGCACCGAGGGTGACCGCTTCGACGCCGTTCATGACTTGCGGTAGATCCGTTCAGGCCTGGCCAGGGTGTCGAAACGACCGGCATAGGCGGAAAAGTCCAGGGTTTCCTTGCTGCCCAGCGCCAGAAAGCCACGGTGGCAAAGCGACTCATGGAACAGGCCGAAGGCACGGTCCTGCAGGGTCTTGTTGAAATAGATCAGCACGTTGCGACAGGACACCAATTGCGTTTCGGAGAATACGCTGTCGGTGGCCAGGCTGTGGTCGGCAAAGGTCACGTTGTCGCGCAGGCTGCCATCGATAATGGCATTGCCGTAGGCGGCGGTGTAGTACTCGCTGAAATCGCGCAAGCCGCCAGCCTTGCGGTAGTTCTCGGCGTATTCGAGCATGTCCTGCATCGAGTAGATGCCCTGCCTGGCTTTGTCCAGGGAACTGGGGTTGATGTCGGTGGCGTAGATGATCGTGCGCTCCAGCAGGCCCTCTTCGCGCAGCAGGATCGCCAACGAATAGACCTCTTCGCCGGTGCTGCACCCGGCGATCCAGATCTTCAGCGAGGGCCAGGTCCGCAACAGCGGCACCACCTCGCGGCGAATGGCCAGGAAGTGTTCAGGATCGCGAAACATCTCGCTGACCGGAATGGTCAGCAACTGCAGCAATTGCATGAACATGCCCGGGTCATGCAGTACCCGCTCCTGCAATGCCGAGATGCTGCTGCAACCGAACTGGCGCACGGCATGCTGGACGCGGCGCTTGATCGAAGCGCCGGAGTAGTCGCGAAAGTCGTAGCTGTAGGTGAGGTAGATGGCCTCGATCAACAGCCGGATCTCGATGTCGGTGTTGCGCTCGATAGTCAAATTCGCTCCAGTTGCGGCAGCCAGACGCGGATCAGCGAAAACAGACGGTTCAGGTCGATGGGTTTGGCCAGGTAATCATTGGCGCCGGCCTCCAGGCAACGCTGCTGGTCGTCCTTCATGGCCTTGGCGGTCACGGCGATGATCGGCAGCTTGCGCCAGCGCGGGTCCTGGCGGATCAGCCGGGTGGCTTCATAGCCGTCCATTTCCGGCATCATCACATCCATCAGCACCAGGTCGATGTCTTCGCAGGCCTCCAGCCGCGCAATGGCTTCGCGGCCGTTGCGGGCGATCTCCACCACCGCGCCCTTGTGCTCCAAGGCGCTGGTCAAGGCGAAGATATTGCGTACATCGTCGTCCACCAACAGCAGCTTGCGCCGCTCGAAGACCTTGTCGCGGCTGCGCGCAGTCTTGAGCATGCGCTGGCGTTCATGGGACAGCGTTGACTCGACCTTGTGCAAGAACAAGGTCACTTCATCGAGCAGGCGCTCCGGCGAGCGGGCGCCTTTGATGATGATCGAGCGCGAGTACTTGAGCAGGTCGGCTTCTTCATCACGGGTCAGGTTGCGCCCGGTGTAGACGATCACCGGCGGGAAGGCGCGGATGTCTTCGGCCGACATGCGCTTGAGCAGTTCGTTGCCGAGCATGTCCGGCAATTTCAGGTCGATGATCATGCAGTCGTAGACATGCTCGCGCAGAAGGTCCAGGGCCTCCTGGGCCATGCCCACCGCGGTGATCTCGACGTCCTCGTCGCCGATCAGGCGGGCGATGCTTTCGCGCTGCAGGTCGTCGTCTTCGACCAGCAGGATATGCTTGAGCTTCTGGGTCAGCTTGGCTTCCAGGCGGGCGAACACCGCCTTGAGCTCTTCACGACTGGTGGGCTTGACCGCGTAACCGACAGCGCCCAGGTGCATGGCGGCCTCCACCCGGTCTTCGACGGAGATGATGTGCACCGGGATATGCCGGGTGGCAGCCTGCTCCTTGAGCCGCTGCAGCACGGTCAGGCCGGAATGATCCGGCAGGCGCATGTCCAGCAGGATCGCATCGGGAACAAAGCCTGCGGCCAGTTCATAGCCCTCGTCTGCCGCCTGGGCGACCAGGCAGCTGTACTCCAGTTCATGGGCCAGGTCGAAGAGGATGCGGGCGAAACCGGGCTCATCCTCGATCACCAGGATACAGCGGTTGCTGAACGGCGCCCGTTCGCGGTCATCGGCAAAGGCCGGCGTCGGTCGCACACGGTCTTGCGTACTGGCCGGCGCCGGGTCCTCGGGCACACGGGCCGGCAGTGGTGGTTGATCGATGATCACCGCCGGTGCCGGGTCGCTGACCGGCTCATAGCGCTGCGCCAGTGTCAGGCTGAACACACTGCCCTGACCCAGGCTGCTCTGGACGCTGATCCGGCCGCCAAGCAGCTGCGCAAGGTCGCGGGAGATCGACAGGCCCAGCCCCGTTCCGCCGTAGCGGCGATTGCTGGTGCCATCGACCTGGTGGAAGGCCTCGAAGATGCTTTGTTGCTGGTCGGCGGCGATGCCGATGCCGCTGTCGTGCACCGAGAAGACCATGCCCGTGTCCGGCTGCCAGCCAACGGTCAGGCTGACCTGGCCCTGCTCGGTGAATTTCACGGCATTGGACAACAGGTTCTTGAGGATCTGCTCCAGGCGCTGGCGATCGGTGTAGAGGGTGGCCGGCACCTGCGGCTCGACGACCACGGCAAAGCCCAGGTTTTTCTCGCTTGCCAGCGGCTCGAACTGGGCACGCAGCCCTTCGGCCAGGCGCGCGACCTGAGTGGTCTCGGGGCGCACTTCAAGCTTGCCGGCCTCGACCTTGGCAATGTCGAGGATGTCATTGATCAGATGAAGCAGGTCATTGCCCGCAGCATGGATCGACTCGGCGAACCTGACCTGCTCCTCGGTCAGGTTCTGCTCGGCATTCTCCGCCAGCAGCCGGGCCAGGATCAGCGAGCTGTTGAGGGGCGTACGCAGCTCGTGGGACATGTTGGCCAGGAACTCGGACTTGTAGGTGCTGGAGCGCTGCAGCGCCTCGGCGCGTGCCTGCAACTCGACCTGGGCCTGGTTCAACTCGCTGTTGCGCAGGTCCAGCTCGTCGCGCTGCGCGGCCAGTTGTTCGTTGGTCTGTTCAAGCTCGGCCTGCTGGATTTCCAGGTGCGCCTGGGACTCCTTGAGCACCCGCGATTGCTCTTCCAGCTCTTCGTTGGCGGTCTTGAGCTCTTCCTGTTGCACCTGCAGTTCTTCGTTGAGCTGCTGGGTCTCGGCCAGCACTTCCTGCAGGCGCTGGCGGTAGCGGGCGCTTTCGATGGAGGTACCGAGGTTGTCGGCCACCCGCTCCAGGAACTCGATGTCGCGATCATCCAGCCGACGCAGGAAACCCAGCTCGACCACGCCATTGATCTGCCCGTCATTGCTGACCGGCACCACCAGCACGCTGCGTGGCAGCCCCTCGCCAAGCCCCGAATTGACCTTGAAATAGTCAGGCGGCACGTCCTCAAGGCGCAGCAGCTTGCCCTGGCTGACCGCCTGAGCGAGGAGTCCTTCCTGGTCGCCGATCACCTGCTCGCGCGCCTGCTGTTCGCCGGACAAGCCATAGCTGGCAACCCGGCGCAGGCCACCGTGCTCGTCACGCACGTACAACGCGGCCACCACGCTGCCCAGGTAATCGGCAAAAAAGCGCAGGATATTGCTGCCCAGCATCGGAAGGGACAGTTGACCGAGCACCTGCTCGGCCAGCCGGGTCTGGCCGGTACGCAACCAGGCCTGTTGCTCCAGGCGTTGGTTGGCGCGCTGCTGGGCCTCCAGGCTGCCGGCGTAGCGACTCGACAATTCCAGCAGGTCACGTCGACCGAGGAACGCCAGCAAGGCACTGAGTAGGATGATGAACACCAGGTACACCGAAATCGCCGCCACCGTCAGGGTACCGACCTGCTCGTTGCGCGCGACCCTGAACTGTTGCTCCATGGCGATGAAGGCATCGAATTCGCGGCGGATCTCGTCGGTGATGCGCTTGCCCTGGCCGCTGCGGATCGGCGCACTGTACTCGCCCTCCTGGCGCCGCAGGGCAATCACCCCGCTGGCAAAGTCGTTCCATTCGCGCTGCAGGCTCATCAGCCGTTGCAGTCGATCGACCTGCTGGGGATTGTCGGCCACCAGCCCCTGCAAGCTCCGAAGGCCGGACAGCACCTGCGGCTTGGCCACCTCGTAGGGCTCGAGAAAACGCTCATCGCCCGTGATCAGGTAGCCGCGCATGCCGGTTTCCATGTCGATCGACAGTTTCACCGCCTCGTTGGCGTTGTTGATCACCCGGTCGGTGTGTTCCACCCACTGGCTGGCCGACAACAGGTAGCTGATCACGGCCACGAACACCACGGCGCTGAGCAGGCCCACGCCCAGCGGCAAAGCGATGTTGCGGCTCAGCAACCGGCGAAAACTCTGCTGATCGATCGAGGCAGGCTGAGTCATTGCGGTCCATCCAGGCAAGTGAATCAAACACAAGAGTGCCATCTTGTCATGAGTCTAAACAGCTTTGCCGATTCCGGCAGGGCATTTAGCCAGCATTTGAGACCTGTGGCCGCCAATCGTTCCCTGCATGCGCCTGGTGGGTTATCCTGCGCTACAGGCAGGGTACTTCAGGCCCCGCCCTGGGTACAGAACAGCAACAGACACCTGTACAGGACCCCTGCCATGCCATCAACTACCCTGCCCCTGCTGGTTGTCGAGGATGACGACATCGTGCGCATGCTGATCGTCGAAGTGCTCCAGGAGCTGGGCTACTCGGTGATCGAGGCGCAGGATGCCGCTGCGGCGCTGAAGATCATCGAAAACCCGGGGCAGTCGCTGGCGCTGCTGATGACCGATTACGGCCTGCCCGACATGGACGGCAAGGCACTGGCCGAAAAAGTCCGCCAAGCCCGGCCCTCACTGCCGGTCCTGTTCGCCAGCGGTTATGCCGGGAACCTCCAGGTGCCCGAAGGCATGCACCTGATCGGCAAGCCGTTCACCCTCGAGCAGTTGCGCGACAAAGTGAACACCATCCTGTAGGAGCGGGCTTGCCCCGCGATAGGACCTGACTGATAAACCGTAATCGCGGGGCAAGCCCGCTCCTACCGGTAATTCACTGTAGAATGGGCGTTTTTGCCAAGGCCCCGTCCCTCATGCTCAAGCCCGCCCTCAACGTCCTGGTCATTGGCTACGTCTGGCCCGAGCCACGCTCGTCGGCAGCCGGCGGGCACATGATGCAGATCCTCGAAAGCTTCGTGCAGCGCGGCTGGCGGGTGACCTTCAGCAGCCCGGCCACCGTGGGGGAGCACAAGGCGGACCTGGCCAGCCTCGGTATCGCCGAGCAGGCCATTGTCCTCAATGACGAAAGCTTCGACCGCTTCGTCAGCGAACTGGCGCCGGACGTGGTGCTGTTCGACCGTTTCATGATGGAAGAGCAATTCGGCTGGCGCGTGGAAAAACATTGCCCCGGCGCCCTGCGCGTGCTGGAAACCTCCGACCTGCAGAGCCTGCGTGATGCCCGCCATCAGCTGCTGCGCAAGCGCCTGATCGAAGGCCTGGATCCCAACGATTTCCGTGACCTGTTCAGCACCTCCGGTCCTGCGCTCTATCGGCAAATGGCCACGGCCGACCTGACCCTGCGCGAGCTGGCCGCCATCTACCGCAGCGACCTGTCGCTGATGATCTCCGATACCGAGATCGACCTGCTGCTCAACGGCTTTGGCGTGCCTGAACACCTGCTGCACTGGTGTCCACTGATGGTCGATGTGCCCAGCCAGCCGTTCAAGCCGTTTGCCGAGCGAGCGAACTTCCTCAGCATCGGCAACTTCCGCCACGCGCCCAACTGGGACGCCGTGCTGTGGATGAAGAACACCCTGTGGCCGATGATCCGCCGCCGCCTGCCCCAGGCCCAGTTGCACATCTACGGCGCCTACACCCCGCCCAAGGCCACCGCCCTGCACAAGCCGGCCGAGGGCTTTCACATCATGGACTGGGCAGAGGATGCCTTGCAGGTCATGGGCGATGCGCGCATTTGCCTGGCGCCGCTGCGCTTCGGGGCCGGGATCAAGGGCAAGCTGACCGATGCCATGCTCTGCGGCACCCCCAGCGTGACCACCCCGATCGGCGCCGAAGCCATGCACGGCGCCCTGCCCTGGCCCGGTGCCGTGGCCAGCACCGCCGAAGCCCTGGCCGAGGCCGCCGCCCTGCTGTACAGCGATGAGGTGCGCTGGCGGCAAGCGCAGCAGCAAGGTTTGCAGTTGCTCGGCGCACGGTACGATCGACGCCAGCACAGCGCCGCACTGGTCGAACGCATCGAATACGCCTTGGGCGATCTGGACCAGCACCGCCTGTTCAACTTCACCGGGGCCATGCTGCGCCACCACCAGCACAAGAGCACCCAGTACATGGCGCAGTGGATCGAAGCCAAGAACCGCCTGGCTACAGCGGCCGACGCAGCAGATAAGTGTCCATGATCCAGCCCTTGCGCAGCCGTGCCTGTTCGCGCTGCTCAAGGATGCGCGCCTTGACCTGCTGCAACGGCCCGCTGATGAGGATTTCGTCCGCCGTTCCCAGGTAGGCGCCCCAGTAGATGTACAGCTGCGGGTCGTCCAGACGGGCGAAGGCGCACTGCCCGTCGAGCATCACTACCAGGTTGTCGATGCGCGCCTGCTCGGCCAGTCGCCGCCCCGGCAACACAGTCAGCGGCTCGCCGATGCGGTTCAGGGGCACACGATGGCGCGCGGCCAGGGCCTGCACGCTGCTGATACCCGGGATGACCTCAAGATCGAGCGCCAGGCCGCGCGCCTGGACGAGATCAAGAATCCGCAAGGTGCTGTCATAAAGGGTAGGCTCGCCCCAGAGCAGGAAGGCGCCGCATTCGTCGTCGGCCAATTCGCTGTCTATCAGTTCGGCATACAGTGCGGCGCGCTGCTGGTGCCAGTCCTGCACCGCACGGGTGTAGTCAGTATCCCCGGCGTCGCGCTGCGGATCCTCGACACTCACCAGCCGGTAACCCGGCTGGCTGACATGGCGCTCAAGGATATCCTTGCGCACCTGCAACAGCGCGTGCTTGTCCGCCCCCTTGTCGAGGACGAAGAACACCCGGGCGCGGTTCAACGCATCGATGGCTTCGAGGGTGATCTGGCGCGGATTGCCCGGCCCGATCCCGATCAACAGCAGCTGTTTCATTGCAGTTCATTCCAGGGTCCGACCCGTCGCCATTGTCGACCGGCCGGGCCTGGCAGGCAATGCGCGACTTACCAGATCGAGAAGTTGTAGCTGACAATGACCCGGGTTTCGTCCATGTCGCGGGCATACTTCTCATAGTTGCTGCGGAAGGTGGAGTTACGCAGGCGCACGCTGACATCCTTGAAAGTACCGCTCTGTACCTGGTACTTGAGCTCGGTGTCGCGCTCCCACTCCTTGCCCTCGTCGAGGCTGCCCGGCACCTTGATGTGATCGCCGTTGATGTAGCGGGTGAAGAAGCTCAGGCCGGGCACGCCCAGAGCCTTGAAATCGTAGTCATAGCGCAGTTGCCAGGAGCGTTCCTGGGCGGCGGCGAAGTCGTTGACCTGCGCATAGTTGACCAGGTACGGGTTACTGCCATCGAGGTACGGCATGGCGTTCTCGCCATACATGCGCTGCCAGCCGGCACTGACCTTGTGACCACCGAGGCTGTAGCCGAGCATGCCGCTGAAGGCACGGTGATCGATCTCGCCGGCCCGGGCATTGCCGATGTCGTCACTCTTGATCAGGCGCAGGTCCGCCGACAGGCTGCCGAGGTGCAGCGGCTGACTGGCCACCACACCCAGGAAGTGCTGGCGGTAGATGTTTTCCAGCTTGGCCACCTGGTACTGGGCACTGAGTCGATCGTTGAACTTGTAATCGACCCCGGCCATGTCGAAATGATCGGCCGTGATATCGCAGGCATAACGCTTGTTCTTGCAATGCACGCGAATGTCCTGGCGATCGGTGGAGTCGCGGGCGGTGTACTTGTCCAGCCGGGCAATGCTGAACTTCAGGTCGTTGATTTCCTCAGAGGTCAGCATCGCCCCCTGGAACATGGTCGGCAGCAGGCGACCGTCGTTGTATTTGAGCAGCGGCACATCCGGCAACATCGAACCGTACTTGAGTACGGTTCTGGAATAGCGCATCTTCCCGGTCACGCCCAACTTGGCGTACTGATCCACCGAGCGGCGCGGATCGTGACCGCTGGACGGCAACAAGCCACTGTTGCTGTCGGCCGGGCTGGAATCAAGTTTGATCCCGAGCATACCCAAGGCATCGACACCAAAGCCCACGGGACCCTGGGTGTACCCGGACTGCACATTGAGAATGAAACCCTGCGCCCATTCTTCGCGCTTTGACGCACCCTGGCTGGAACTGGAGTGGCCATCGCGAAAGTCGCGATTGAAATAGACATTGCGTGCCTCGAGTTTGGCACTGCTGTCTTCAAGAAAACCGCCGGCCTGAGTCGAAGCGGCAGCCAACATCGCGAGCAGGCCGGCACTGCCGCGCCCGGTGGCGAAAGGGAATGGGGCAAACATGAGAAGCACAATCCGAAAGAATGACAAAAACAACCGGCAACCATCCGAATGCCGGTAATGCGCTCAGCGCCAGTGAACACCAATGCTGACCGAGCATTGTCTCGCAACCGCTCTAGGACGGACCATTGGACCATGGTCTAAAGCCCGAGCCGGGTGGCCGCCTAGTTATTTCACGTTACAGCACAAACAAATAAGAAAGTTCCGTTACCGAACAATTAAAAGTTAGCTGTTTACCCCGTGCCGAGAGACTACTACACTCTTTATTAGTGCAATGTTATGCCCACCCGGTGGCGGCTGCGTTAGTCAGGTTGTTTCGCGGTTTTACGCAGGCCGGACCACTTCCGACATAAAGGAGTGAAGACAGTGTCCAGACTTGCAGAGTTTCGTGCTGCCGAAAAAGCGCTTCAAGAGCAGATGGCGCAACTGGAGGCGTTGAAGAAGGATGCCGGCCTCAAGCGCGAAATCGAGTTCGAGCAAAAACTTGTCGGACTGATGAAATCCTATGACAAGAGCCTGCGTGACATCATCGCCATTCTCGATCCCAAGGCCGTGGCCAAGGGCGCAGCGGCTGCACCCAAGACCCGTCGCGCACGGGTGGTCAAAGTGTACGAAAACCCCCATACCGGCGAGCTGATCGAAACCAAGGGTGGCAACCACCGCGGCCTGAAGGCCTGGAAAGAACAGTACGGCGCCAAGACAGTCGACAGCTGGTTGCGCAAGTGAGGGGCGGCTTCACACTTTTTTCACATCCCCTCGCCCAGGATGAAGACCGCTAACGGACTAGCGCCCCATGTGCCCGCCACGGCGGGCTTTATTCCTGCGCCTCGCCCTTTGGGCGGGGCGCAAAGCGTTTGCGCAATCGCTTCAGTTCCGTATCATGGTTCCCTGACTTTTTGCTGGCCATGCAGTTGCCAGCCCCTCTCAGCGGAGTACCCATGAGCCTGAACACTCTCGACACCCTCCCGGGTGTCACCGCGCAGCCGGATGCCGCCACCCGCCACTTCGTCTTCAACCACACCATGCTGCGGGTCAAGGACGTCGCCAGGTCCCTGGACTTCTACACCCGCGTGCTGGGCTTTACCCTGGTGGAAAAACGCGACTTCCCCGAAGCCGAGTTCAGCCTGTATTTCCTCGCCCTGGTCGACAAGGCGCAGATCCCGACTGATGCCGCCAAGCGCACCGAATGGATGAAATCCATCCCCGGCATCCTTGAGCTGACCCACAACCACGGCACGGAAAACGACGCGGACTTTGCCTACCACAATGGCAACACCGACCCACGTGGCTTTGGCCACATCTGCATCTCGGTGCCGGATATCCGCGCGGCCTGCGAGCGCTTCGAGCAACTGGGCGTGAACTTCCAGAAGCGCCTGAGCGACGGCCGCATGAAGCACCTGGCCTTCATCAAGGACCCGGACGACTACTGGGTCGAGATCATCCAGCCGACCGAGTTCTAAGCGACGACCGGCTGGCAGCAGCGGCTACACCGACCGTGGCCGCTGCCGCCAGGCTGCGATCGACCGCAAAGCGGTCGCAATCTACGCCCGCACCGCCTGACGGGCAGCCTGCTCCCTGCCCCGGGTCGCCAGGCAGTAATACAGCGGGCACGTCACCAGCAATCCCACCAGCCACGACAAGTCTGCCCCTTCCACCAGGTTGGCGTACGGACCGACATACAACGACGTGTTGGCGAACGGCAACTGCACCAGGATGCCGCAGGCGTAGGCAATGATCGCATGGGCATTGAAACGCCCGTAGATACCGCCATCGGCACTGAAGATCGACGCGATATCGTACCGACCACGCTTGATCAGGTAGAAATCGATCAGGTTGATCGACGCCCAGGGCACCAGCACCAGCAACAGCGCCAGTATCAGGCCGATGAAGTGCGAGATAAAGTCCGCCGAAGCACTCAGGGCCATCAGGCAGCACCCCAGCAGAATCACACTGGCCAGCACTACGCGCACCTTGATACTGGGCGTCCAGGTACTGGCGAAGGTCTGGATCGAGGTGACGATCGACAGCACCGCGCCGTACAGGTTCAGGGCGTTGTGGCTGATGATGTTGAGCAGGAACAACACCATCAGGATCGGTCCCAGCCAGCCGGTGGCCTGCTCCACCGCCGCCATGGCTTCAGTGCCTTCGGGCACCGCCAGCACCGCGACCGCGCCAAAGCTGAACGACAGAATGGTACCCAGGGTGGCGCCGAAGTAGGTCGCCCAGAATGGCCGGGCAATGCCGACCTCTCGCGGCAGGTAGCGTGAATAGTCCGAAACGTAAGGCGAAAAGCTGATCTGCCAGATCACCCCCAACGACAGGGTCGCGACCCAGCCGGAAAGGTTGAAGCCGCCCCGGCTGAAGAAGTCGGCTGGCAATTCCTGGGCGAACATCATCACAAAACCTGCCAGCAGCGCCGTGCCCATCACCCAGGTGCCGATGCGGTTGAGGGTATGGATGAAACGGTATCCGATCACCCCGATCGCCGTGGCACTCAACGCACCGATGATGATCGCCACCGGCATCGGCACAGCCGGCGCAATGCCGTGGATCGACTTGCCAGCCAGGACAATGTTGGAGATGAAGAATCCGACATAGATCACCGCTGCGAAAAACACAATCAGCAACGCACCAAAGCGACCGAACTGGCCGCGGCTCTGGACCATCTGCGGAATGCCCATCTGCGGCCCCTGGGCCGAGGCCAGGGCAATCACGATACCGCCCAGCAGGTGCCCCAGGACGATGGCCAGCATCCCCCAGACCAGGTTCAGGTGAAACACCTGCACCACCATGGCCCCGGTCACGATCGGCAGCGGTGCGATGTTGGTACTGAACCACAAGGTGAACAGATCCCGCGCCCGACCATGGCGCTCGGCGGGCGGGACGTAATCGACCGTATGGTTCTCGATCAACTGTTGTTGCGAAGACGGCTGGGACATGGGCAATTAGCTCGAAAGGTTCTGTTTTTATCTTTGTAGGAAACCGCCGCGGAGTGTTCGAAGCGGCCGCTAAGCTGCGCACCATATTATGGTATTCCATCATTTCCACAAGACTGAACCGCTTGTTTTGCCTGCATCTGATCTGTTTATTGTCCACCCCACACCACCCGACTTCACCCTAAAACCCAGCAATTACGGGGCTTTCCCCCGTTCATCGGGCCGCTCGGCCAGGGCAAAATAGCGCTTGCAAATTAGGTATTACGGTATACCATCAGACACACAAGCCAAGAATAGCGGCCCGACGCCGCGAGGAACCACCATGATCGACGCAACCGTCTACAAGAACGTCCTGGGCTCCTTCCCTTCCGGCGTCACTGTGATCACCACCCTCGATGATGACGGCCAGGTAGTCGGCCTCACCGCCAGCGCCTTCAGCTCGCTATCCATGGACCCGCCGCTGGTGCTGTTCTGTCCCAACTACAGCTCCGACTCCTACCCGGTGCTGATCCGCAACAAGCGCTTCGCCATCCATCTGCTGTCCGGCGCCCAACAGGCCGAAGCCTACGCCTTCGCCCGCAAGGGCAAGGACAAGGCCCAGGGCATCCAGTGGACCCTGAGCGCGCTGGGCAATCCCTTGCTGGCCGGCGCCACGGCAATCATCGAGTGCGAACTGTGGCGCGAATATGAAGGCGGCGACCACGCCATCATGGTCGGCGCGGTGAAGAACCTGATCGTCCCCGAGCAGGCGCCCAGCCCGCTGGTGTACTGCCGGGGCAAGATGGCCGAGCTGCCGGCCTTCGCCTGAGCCCCACTATCCTTACGACAGGCGCAGGTCGCCCGTCGAGCGTCACGCCGCCTGATCCGACAGGCGACCCACAACAAGATCCGAGGAAAGCGTCATGAAATTTTCGTTGTTCGTACACATGGAACGTTGGGATGAACAGGTCAGCCACCGCCAGCTGTTCGAAGACCTGACCGAACTGACCCTGATGGCCGAAGACGGCGGTTTCAGCACCGTATGGATCGGCGAACACCACGCCATGGAATACACTATTTCGCCCAGTCCCATGCCTTTGCTGGCGTACCTGGCGGCGCGCACCCACACCATCCACCTGGGCGCCGGCACCATCATCGCGCCGTTCTGGCACCCGCTGCGGGTGGCCGGCGAATGCGCCCTGCTCGATGTGATCAGCAATGGCCGCATGGAGGTGGGCCTGGCCCGTGGCGCCTACCAGTTCGAGTTCGACCGCATGGCCGGCGGCCTGCCCGCCTCCGAGGGCGGCCAGGCCCTGCGCGAGATGGTGCCGGTGGTCCGCGCCCTGTGGCAGGGCGACTACGCCCATGACGGCGAAATCTGGAAGTTCCCCACCTCCACCTGCGTACCCAAGCCGGTACAGAAACCCATGCCACCGATGTGGATCGCCGCCCGCGACCCGGACTCACACAACTTCGCGGTCAAGCACGGCTGCAATGTCATGGTCACCCCACTGATGAAGGGTGATGAAGAAGTGCTGGACCTGAAGAACAAGTTCGACGCCGCCCTGGCCAACAACCCCGACGTGCCACGCCCGCAACTGATGGTGCTGCGCCACACCCACGTACACAGCGCCGACGACAGCGACGGCTGGAAAGTCGGCGCCCAGGCCATTTCGCGCTTCTACCGCACCTTCGACGCCTGGTTCGGCAACAAGCAGGCGCCGGTCAACGGCTTTCTCGCGCCAAGCCCGGAAGAGAAATTCAAGGAGCGTCCGGAGTTCGAACTGGAGAACATCCGCAAGAACACCATGATCGGCACACCCGAACAGATCATCGCGCGCATCCGCTACTACCAGGAACTGGGCGTGGACGAATTCAGTTTCTGGTGCGACAACAGCCTGCCCCATGCCGAGAAAAAGAAATCGCTGGAGCTGTTCATCAAGGAAGTGGTACCGGCGTTCATCTGATCGGTCGCGTTCGTCGGCCCGGGACATCCCGGGCCGTTGCCGTGGTATACACGAAAGAGCAGCCCAGCCTGCACCAGGAGCGAGGACACCTTCGATACCACAGCAGCGAGGTCAGGACGATGAAAACCCTGCAATGCGTGCATCGCAACCATACCATCACCGCCAGCGTCGAAACCCATGACGGCATACTCACCCCTTATGCCGCCGGATGCCGGATCACCGACCCCGAAGGCCATACCAGCAGGCGACTGTCGCTGCCGGTGAACATGACATTCATGGCCGACCTTGATAACGCCCAGCATGCCTCGTTGGCCCATGGCAAATGGCTGGTCGATCAGCAACTGGACAAGCACCAGCAGTTGTTCTGACGGCATAGCGCTGTATCGGCGTTTCGGGCCCGCCCTAGCCGGGCCCTGCCTTTGCGACCACCTCCTTGTCGATCGGCGGCTCGATCTGCCAATCGCCATGCAGGTACCAATCGTCACCCAGCATTTCACAAGGATGCATGGTCCGGTCAGCGCCGTTGCCGCACGCCAGGGCGTTGCTCGCACAGTAGCGATCGCACCCCCAGCAGATCCGCTCCGGATGACCGGGATTGAGGGGAAAGGGCTTGGCCATGAAAACCTCCCGCTTATCGATCAGGGCCTGTTCACCCTAGGATCTGTACGAAATGTATTCGAGCGAAGGCCAGGCAAGGCGAAAACAGGCGAGGATGCGGAGTTGACTGGTTGTCAATGAGCATTCCGAGCCTGTTTTCAACGCAGCATGGGCGAGTTCGGATGCATTTCGTACAGAGCCTAACGCACCATCGGCGGGTGACCTTTGACCCACATCAACGCCCCGCCGACTGCTAGCCCGGATGCCCGTCGACCCGGGCTCGCAACAGCATTGGCCCGTACCGCCAGATGAACAGGGCAAAGGCCAGGGTCCAGCACACCCCTGCCAGCCACAAGCCGACCGGGGCCGACCAGGGCACCAGCAAGACCCTGGCAAGCGCCGCCAGATTGAGCAGGATGAAGGCCAGGGTCATCCCCGCCGGGGGCACCAGGGCACGCCCGGTATGCCCCAGGCTGACCCGGGCGACCATGGCCAGGATCAAGCCCGCCATGGCCCCGACGCTCAGGCAATGCAGCGCCAGGCTGGGATTGAGCGTCACACCGAAGTGCCACAGGGCCATGCCCAGGCAGGCCAGCAGCATCCAGCCATAGGCCAGGTGCAGCGACCACAGCAACGGCACCCGCCACAGGCCGCGATCATGCCAGCGCCACAGGCGCAGGCTGTGGCCTGCCGCCAACAGGAGAAACAGCCCCCCGTTCCAGGCATTGGTCGACAAGCCATGACCGCCAGCATACAACAGCGCCACCAGCACCGAGCCGGCCAACAACACGCGGTCCAGCCAGGGCCAGGGCGGCACCGCTTCGGCCCGCCCAAGGCCGCGCTGGGTGAAGAACGGAATCACCCGCCCACCGATCAGCGTCATCATCGCCGCCACCAGCCACAGGCCGCCGAACACAGCCTGGCGCTGCCAAGCGTCATTCCCCTGAACCAGCCCGTACATCGCCAGTGCATCTACCGCGATCAACAACGCCAGCACCAGCACCACCGGGTAGTTGCGTTTCTGCCGCACCCGCCACAGCGTGACCGCCATCAACCAGGCCACCGCCACGGGAAAGCCCAGCTCCAGTGGTACAAGCACCGGCCAGGGCAGATTGGCCAGCCAGGCGATTCTTGCAGCCAGCCAGAGCAGCACCAGGGCGGCCAGCGGCGTGCCGCTCAGGCCCGGCTGGCCGGTCCAGGTCTGCACGGCAGTCAGAAGAAATCCGGCAACGATCGCCAGGCCGAAGCCGAACAGCAGTTCATGGCGATGCCAGGCCAGCCAGCCCCCGGCCGGCTGCCAGTCACCGAGCGGGCCTTGCAGGGCAGCCAGCCACAACGGCACCGCCAGCAGCGCCAGTGCGCAACCGCCAAGAAAGAAAGGACGAAACGCCAGGCGTAGCAACGGCACGATGGCCAGCGCTTTACGGCGGTCGAGCACTTGCATGACGTCACTCCTTTACCTGCGCACCGCGCTTACCAACTGAGATAGAACATCGCCTTGGCCAACAGCAGGATCACCACCATGTGCATGAACACGCTGATGTGTATGTACTTCACCCTTGCTGCCGTCATGCGCCCGCGCCTGAACAACAGCATCGCCGCAAGAAAGTGCCCCAGCACACTGAGCGCGACAATGATCTTCAGCAGCAGCAAGGTAGCGAACGATGACTGCAGTGGCGCAGCCAGCACCGGCAGGTAGCGTACCCAGACCATCCCCAGCCCCGCGCCGAACAACACCAGCAGCACCCAGGGCATCAACTGGCGAGCGCGCTGGCCGATGGCCTGTTCGAGCAACAGCATGAGCCTGGCCGGAAGCTGGCGGGCAATACTGCGCAGGAACAGCACTTCGAAGAACACCGTGCCGATGAAGATCACCGCAGCGAACAGGTGCAGCGTCAAGAACAGAGGATAGAGCATGGGGCCCTCGAAGCACCTGGGGTGGAGGTTGCTTGGAGACTACAGGACACGGCGACAGGCAGGATTGACGCCCATCAAGAAAGCCGGGGTGATATTGGTTCGGTCGGGCAAGAGCCGGTAGCGGGCGATACAAGGCGCCAGAGACCTGAAGTGGATTGTGTGCAGCCCACGACCGAAGCGTCAGGGGTGGGACCTCGTCAGCCCCATGCGCGGATCGAATGGTTAATCAAAAGGGCCTTTTCCTCCGTAAATCTTTGAGTTTCTCGACATTTCATTTTGAACTGCCACGAATGACATAGGCTCGTTATAATAACTTCTTGCCCTTTGCTTATCGTAAACACCCCGACAAAAGAACGCATGCACATATCTAATTTCTGGCTTTTTTTTCGCGATCGCTGACATCACATCACTGAGCTTAACGTGACCTGTAATACCGACGACGTCAAAATTCCTACTGGGAGGCACTTGATAGCCTTCTGTCGCCACATTAAGCTTGTAATTGAAAGAGCCTTCTCCAGCCTGAACGAACTCTGAAGGGTTTATATTTTTCGGCGCAGAGCCTGTTGCGCTCGAATCATAGGTACTTCCCGTGTGCGCCAGACGCCAGCCTGCAGCAGTATGAGTGTCCTCAGAATGACTGGAATAATAGATCAATGTCTTTCCGGGCGGAACAATGGTCGGCTTTAAATATTCCTTTGAATCTTCCCGTATCCCACCGTGGGCAAAAACAAGAGCATTCTCCGCTTTAGGATTTATTGATCTTATAAACACTTCCTTGTCTGTGTAAATTTTTTCGTCACCCACATCGCTCTCCTAACTGATTCAATGTTCACGGGCATGCAAGGCGCCCGACGCTGGTACAATCCTACCGTTCTTGATCGCTAGGTGAAATTGCAACACGCGGCATGTGCGCTTCCACACTGGTGTAACCGGCAGCAGCACCGATGTGCGCGCCCCTCCCGATGACCTACACCTCTTTTCTTTGTCTGTCGCATTTCAGGATCGTGCTCCCCTTCCTTGCTATTGGTCGATTTAGTCCATGGCACTGATGACGGCTACTGTTTTGGCCGTCGGTTGTGTCAGCACAGATACCATGAGGTGTGTTGACTTGCTCGCAACATCCCCGAGCATGATAGATTATTGCATTGGCATGCAACCGCACTACCAACTGTATGATTGACTGCCCCGGCGAATACCGAAGTTATTTTACTCTGAGTGTAAAATGTCTTCGACTCGCACCACGCCACCAACATGTCCATAACATGCTTTTACTACAGCACTAGACACACCCATCCGCCGGCAAGAATGTTCAATCAAAGGGGCCTTTCCCTCCATATATTTTTGAGTTGTTCGCCACCCTATTCATGTCGGCATACGTTACAGGTTGACCATATTTTTTAGGCTTACCCTTCCAGTCATATTCAGTCCTGCAACTAACCGTATGGATCACCTTAATACTCGGCTTTACCTCCTTAACCGACTTCATCACGTTACCGATATCGGTATTCCCTCTGACGCCGATGATGTCATATTCCCTGGTCGGTTTTAACTGAAAAACCTCAGATGCCGGTGAAAGACCGTAATTAAAAGACGGCTCTCCGGCCTCAACAACCTCCTTAACCGGAGTTTTTCTCGGACTCAAGCAAGGCAAATAATTAGTAGTAATTATTTCTTTGGGCACATCCAGATGAACCGACTCCGAATGATGCGCATAGTACTTCAACTCCAGATCATCCGGAACAACAGCCGGATTTTTCAAACACTCCGATGTAGTGCCTTGGATCGAACCATGAGCCACAAGAACGGCCTTCTTCGCACCTGGATTGATTGACCTTATAAATACACCATCCTTCTCATCCATTCTCTACCACCTTACTTCAGGGGGAATTTAACAAGTTCGCTATTTACACGACCTGATTTTGCCTAAAGCCTCTGCTCCGCGAATAGCGTATGCCCTCTCGCTACAGGCCGAGCGTCCATTTGATCATTGGCCCGAATGACAAACGCGAATACGCCATCGACAGCAGTTTTGCTCGCTGCCTTCGGGTCCAGCGGAACAAAATCATAAAAATCATTACCGACGCTTCGAAGCCCGAAACCTGCTGAGGCGCAGCGATTTTCTTTGGGCAGGGATTGATAACGCGTATTCGCGTTATATTGCTCCCCTGAAGAACAATCAGTCAAAGGGACCTTTCCCTCCATATATCTTTGAGTTATTCATCATCATATTTTTAACACCGGCGTATGTAACAGGCGGATTAAACTTTTGACGCTGACCCTGTGCATAGTGCGTTCTGCAATGAACTGCATAAACCTCCTCAATCCCCGGCTTTTTCTTCTTGATCTCCGTCATCACCGTTTGGATGTCGGTCCCCGCCCCCCTGACACCGGCAACGTCGTATTGCATGTTAGGCTGCAATTTTTTGTCATTAACGTTCGGTGTAACCAAGTAGTTAAAGGTTTCCTCCCCACCTTCGACAACCTCCTTCACAGGCACCTCTGGATATAGCTTTCCCATGGCACGATCAAATAAGTTCCCTGCCATATTGTAAGCTGGCAAGGCCTCATTCGCCTCCGAATGATTAGCAAAATATTTCAGCTTCATGCCCGACGGAACAACAGCTGGATTTTTCATACATTCATCCATACTACCTACAATCCCGCCATGAGCCAAAAGAACGACTTTTTTCGCCCCCGGATTTATAGACCTGATGTCTACCGTATCTTTAGCTTCGTTAGGCATAATTTCCTCCTACCTACTTACACATTCAAGACTCCACAAGGGTGCCATTTATTGATAAATCTCTTACTAAATCGCCCCCAACACAATCAACCGGCCACCGAGATCGCCAGATACATGTCCAAAACAGACAATCCAGACCAAGACCCACTTGCGACGTTTTCGACACACCAGCCGAAAGACCAACACACAAGAAACCCGGACGACTGAAAGGACAACAAGCGAGTTATCGAATTTATTCCAACGCACAAAAAACATTCACTGCTGCGCACACCGCAACTGGCTTTAGCTCTGCCCTGCAATAAAACACGCTACTCGGCGATTTTATTCCATGAACTTGTTCAATCTATTTCACTGAGGAACATAGAGATAATTGACATTCCCGGCGCCGCTCGATTCGGTAGCCTGCCGTTACTTTCTGTTGTCGCCGGATGGCATGTATCCGTGCGCCATCAGCCGCGACCATTGCCCAGTCCAACCACTTCGCAGGTAAAGCAGCATGAAACTGTCACTGGCCGCCAAGTTCAACGCCGTGCTACTGATCATCGTCGTTGCCGGCTGGGTTGCCAGCTGCCTGCTGGCCCATCACTTGTTGCCTCAGCGTGCACCACCAGCCGCAGGGCAAGGCGCAAATGAATGGGTGCACAGCTTCATGCTGTCGATGTCAGGCCTGTTCGTGTGCCTGTTTTGCGCACTGAACCTGCTGTACTACCTGTTCATCACGCGCCACGTGAAGCACATGGCAAACCTGGCCTCGCGCGTCAGCCTCGAGCAGAACGACAAGCCAGCCGTTAGCGCACCTGCACACTCGCCAGGGGTATGCCATCAACCTGGCCGAAACAGGGATACAAACCCAGTGGTACGCGAGCAACTGGGCAAATACCGTATTGACCGTGTGCTGGGCCAAGGCGCCATGGGCACGATCTATAAGGCCTTTGACCCCTCAATCGGCCGCGTCGTGGCGCTCAAGACCCTGCACACGGCGCTGCTCGATGACGGTCAGCGGCAACAGTTTGTCAATCGCCTGCAGAACGAAGCCCGGGCTGCTGGCCGCCTGAGTCATCCCAACATCGTTGCCGTGCACGACTATGAACACGGTCACCCATGAAGGCACTCAATTTACCAGCCTGCAAGAGGAAGCCGTCGGGGTCGATCAAAGCACGCGCTACGCACAAACCGCACAGCTTGTCCCCGGCCGAACCGAGTGGCGCCCTGCCCCATTGGACAAGCCCCGCATCGACGGCCCGCACATGGCCACCGTGGTCGGCCCGCCCGGTGAAGAGATCTACTGCGACCAATGGGGCCGGGTCAAGGTCAGCTTTCCCTGGGACCGCGAGAGCCAGAACAACGCGTTCAGTTCCTGCTGGGTGCGGGTTTCCCAAGGCTGGGCCGGCGGCAGCTGGGGCTCGATGGCCATTCCGCGCATCGGCCAGGACGTGATCATCCAGTACGTCAACGGCGACCCCGATCAACCGATGATCACCGGCCGAACCTACTGCGGCAACCAGCTGCCGCCCTACGACCTGCCCGCGCACAAGAC
Organism: Pseudomonas sp. NPDC090755; assembly: GCF_044769005.1. Lineage (NCBI taxonomy): Bacteria > Pseudomonadati > Pseudomonadota > Gammaproteobacteria > Pseudomonadales > Pseudomonadaceae > Pseudomonas > Pseudomonas sp. NPDC090755. Next base: position 37,648 of record NZ_JBIVXC010000021.1, read on the forward strand.
GCGCATGACCATCAAAAGCCAGACCCACAAGGGTTCTGGCTTCAATGAGCTGCGCTTCGAGGATGAGCTGGGCCGGCAGGAGGTGTTCATCCATGCCGAGAAGGACCAGAACAATGTCGTCAAGCACAACGAAACCACCTCCGTCGGCAATGACCGCAGCGAGCGGGTGGACCACAACGAAACCCTCTCCATCGGTGACCACCGCAGCGAAGACGTTGGCAAGAACGAAACCATCAGCATCGGCGCCAACCGCAGCGTGACCATCGACACCACCGACGTGCGCGGAACAGGCGAAGTAACGCGCCTCGGCCAGTTCGACGGGCCACAGGGTGACATCGTGTGCGGTACGGAACTCGCAAGCGGTCTGATCGCCCTTGCCCAACTGGCTGTCCAACACCGTACCGCGGGCCACGGTAAACCCCTGGGCCAGGCTGCCCTCATTCATATCAGGTTGCACTTGCACCACCGCCATCGCTGGTGTGGGTGCCAGATAATGGGGATAGACCAGCTCCAGCAGATGATTGGTGAAACGAGGAAACTCGGCGTCGATCTTCAACTGCACCCGCGCCGCCAGAAAACTGAAACTCTCCAGCAAACGCTCAACATAAGGGTCGGCACAGGTATGGTTTTCCAGCCCCAGGCGGCCTGCCACCTTGGGATAGTCCCGGGCGAACTCACCGCCCATTTCCCGTAGATGCTGCAATTCGCGCTCGTAGTAGCGCAGCAGTTTCTCGTTCATCGGAACTCGATGTCATAGAGCTTCATGTCACCGACCTCCAGGTCAAGTTCGGTTTTCAGGTACAGGTGCTCGGGCATTGGTTGCCCCCACCCTCGTCGTTCAGGTCCATGAAGTACCGCTACGTAAGCTGTCGGGTGGGCCGGACAGGATGTTCGTGCAAACCGATGGCACCGGTAAAGTGCGGGTGGACTTTGCCGATGGGGTCAACGAGTGGGGCAAATCACTGGAGCTCAACGAGGCACAATACGAGGCTTTGCGCCAAGAAGCGTTTCGTAATGAACTGGCCGATCTGGAGAAAATACCCACCCATGCTGAACTTTACTCATCGCCGAGCAGAGGTGATGGGAGCGCCAGTACCTCACCCAACGGCAATACACTGGGGCGGGTAATGTTTTATCCAAGATGCGGCTCGAGCATCTCCCACGCCTCGAAGGTAAAACGGTAGTTTCTGTCCGGCTGGAGTGCGATGACACCCACCTCCGCAAGACGCTTGAGCACTTCGCGGACCCGGATAGTGGTCAACGGCGAAGTAGACGCTTCTATATAAGCATGCACGCCTTGCACGCCGATTCCTCGCTCCTCCTGGGTAGCCAGGACCAGCGCATTGATCACCTTCAAACGAAACAGACTGGTACGCAATCCATAAGCGTGTAGCATCTGACGGATATGGCGGTTTGCACTGCAATCAGACTCGAGTGCCGGCTGATTGATCGTGGCATGAAACAGACGACACCTGTCAGTTGAAGTGAATCCCTGGTTGTCCAACATTTGAATACTCCTGTTCACAAATGAGCCGGGCAGGCAGCAGCCGCTTGGCTGTACCTGCCCTTCTGCGTCAAAAATCGACCGTTGCGGACAACTGCAAGTTGCGCGGATAACCCGGTGAAAACGCGCCGTATGAAGCAACGCCCGACCAGTACTCACGATCGAACACGTTTTGCACCGTGGCGCGGAATGTCGTCGGCCGGCCTTCGATTTTCGTCGAATAACGTGCACCAGCATCGAAGCGCGTCCAGGAATCCAGCTCCTGGGTATTAGCCTGGTTGACAAACTGGCTGTCGGTGTAAATCGCACCACTTGTCAGGGTGAAACCCTCCAACCATGGCGTATCCCATTCAGCCCAGAGGTTGGCCTGAACGTCCGGCACACCGACCGGTTTGTTGCCGCGATTGGCGGCAGTCGCCGAATCGGTCAACTCGCCATCCAGCACCGTCACGCCCCCCATCAAGCGGGTACCCGGTGCCACCTCGCCGAACATGCTCAATTCGATCCCGCGGTTACGCTGCTCGGCCTGCACCGAGAACACGTTGTCGGCGCCGATTTCACCGCTCGGTTTCTCGATCTGGAACAACGCCAGGGTGGTCAAGAAAGTGCCGTGTTCGTATTTCACACCGATTTCATGCTGCTTCGATTCGTAGGGGGCAAATGTCTCGCCGGCGTTTGCCGCCGTCCCCGGGGCAATGTCACCTTTGCTCAAGCCTTCTACATAGTTGTAGTAAAGGGAAACGTCTTCCCAAGGCTTGACCACTACACCGACCAGAGGAGTCGTGGCGCTGTCGTTGTATTTGGAACTGACCGAGCCCGCTGCGTTGTAGTTGCGTGACTCAATATCCTGCCGACGAACGCCAAGGGTCAGCTGGAAGCGGTCATCGAGCATGGATAGCGTGTCGGTGAACGCAACCCCGGACAGATCCGACTCGGAAACCCGCAGCACCTTCGGCGTATTGATGTATTGCTTGGGTACATCGATCGGGTGATAGATGTTCGAACGAATTTCAGTCCCGTTGTTGATCCCGCGGGATAACTCATCCTGATACCGGGTCGCCATCAGCGTGGTTGTGTGGGTGATCGGCCCAGTGGCGAACAAACCGCGGATTCCGACATCAGCGGTTGAACGATCGACATTGAATTTGTAGTAACCCGGAATGTTACTGGTGTCACCCGCCTCGTTAAGGATCCTTGGAACCTGGTCGGACATACGTTTGACGTCCGACCTTCCGCCACCGGCATGGGCGAACACTGTCACCGTATCGCTTAGATCATATTCACCACCGAGCAATGCCGACTGCTCTTTGGTGTCCGACCAGCCCCAGTCCTGCGGCAGGTTGGTGCGGCCATTCGGCGCGGACGGAACATCGACGCCCGGGGCGATGGTGAAAGGTCGCGAAGCGGCCTCCCAGCTTTCCTTCTGGCTGATGTAATCCAGGTTCAAGCGCAAACGCTCGCCTTGATAATCCAGGGCGATAGCACCGATACCCAGGTCTCGATGTTGATCATCGATGGCGGTGTCACCGCCTTGCAGATTGCCGTTGAAACGAACACCGAATTGGTTTTCCGAGCCGAAACGACGGCTTAGATCCAGGTGCCCCCCCACCTGGGAATCCGAGGCGTAAGTGGTGGTGACACGCGTCAGGTCTTCCTCGAGCGGACGCTTGGGAACGATGTTGATCACCCCGCCCACGCCACTGTTCGGAGAGATGCCGTACATCAGCGCGCCCGGCCCCTTGAGCACTTCGACACGCTCGGCGTAATCGGTGAACACCCGGTAGTTGGGCGCGACGCCATACACGCCGTCGAACGCCAGCTCACCTAGGTTGCCCTCGCCGATCGGAAAGCCCCGAATGAAAAACGAATCGACGATGCCGCCCGTCTGACCGGTCGAGCGCACCGAAGGATCGCGCGCCAGCGCATCGGCCACTGTCACTGTCTGCAGATCAGCCAAGGTCTTGGCGGTGTAGCTGGTGACGCTGAACGGCGTGTCCATCACATCCTTGTTGCCCATCATGCCGAGTCGTGCACCACGCGCGACCTGGCCGCCAGCGAGTACCTCCGGCAATGCGGTCGGGCCGTTGTAACGGGCGTTGATGTCGGTGGTGTCGAGAACCAGCGGATCGACGCTGTCGTCAGTTGGAGTCGCTGTTGGAATATTCGAAGTCTTGTCGACGGCAACGTCTTGTTGCTCGGGGCTTGCAGCCCAGGCGCTGGCGCTTCCTGCGACCAAAACAAAATTCAACATAGCGGTACGAATGGCGAGTGTTAACACGCGCTCACCGCAGGGACGACTGACAACGGGCATGACGTTAGGATCCTTTTCATCAATGGAAAATGGTAATCACTCCTATTGCCAGTCGAGCTGCGAAAAAGTATCACCCTCAATAAAGTTTTTTTGATCGGATCGGGTCAAACCTAGTCATACAGGCGTTCCAGCGGTATTGCGACCACTGGTAACGCGGGGTCAAACGCGTGCCGGGTGGTCTTGTACGGAAAGATCTCGCCGCGGGCGATGGTGCTGAAAATCCTCGCCACTTCGAACGCCTGCCCGGTCTGCCAGTGCCGTACGCACACCCGTGGATCGGCGTAATCGAGCTGGATGCACGGCACGCGCTTCAAGCCCAATTGCACCGCCGCGTTGAAGCGGTGGTTGCCGTCCATGACGATACCTTGCGAACGTTCAACGATGATCGGTTCCAGCCAATGTCCGGCGCGCATGATCGACTCCCTAAGCATCGTCACATTGGCTGGATCGACCTGCTCCGACTGCTGGACTTCACACAACGGTCGCAACGCTATCTGATAACCGTGTTCCATGGTCAGTCTCCTGATTCGCCGAGTTTCAGCAGACATCGGCGTGAGAAACCGGCGCGTGCTGGCGGGCCACATCCAGCAGGCGCTGAGCGTGCTCGATCAGCGGCAGGTCGACCATTTCGCCATCCACTTGTACAGCGTGACTGCCCGTTGCGACCGCCCTCATCACCCGGTCGGCCCAGGCCAGTTGGCGCGAATCCGGGAGGAAGGCACGTTGCACCTGGACCAGTTGCGCGGGATGAATGCACAGCTTGGCGCCGAATCCCAGCGAGCGAGCGTAGTGCGAATCTTTGGTCACTACTGCCAAATCGCTGATCGCCGGGGTGACCCCATCGATCGGTGCCGGCAAATCAGCCGTGCGCGAAGCCAGGACGATGCGGTTGCGGGCGAACAGAAACGCTTCGGGAATCTGGCTGCAGTCGATATCGAGCGAGAAATCCAGCGAGCCGAATGCCAGCCGCGCCAGGCCCGGGATCGCCGCAATCGACTCGACCTGCTGTAACCCCTTCGCGGTCTCGATGATTGCGATGATTTTCAACCGGGGATGCCACTCGAGCAGGCCTTCGACCACCCGCGCCAGAGCCTCGGGGCATTCGGCCTTGGGTAGGAAAATTCCGTCGCATCGTTCGGCAAAGCGCATGTCGCCGAGCCAATCCAGGTCCTGGGGAAACAGCGTGCTGCTGACGCTGTTCAGGCGGATGTAGCGCTCGCAGGAAACCTTCGGCGTACTCTCCTGCCAGGCCCGAATGGCGACGCGGGCTGCGGCTTTGCTCTCTGGGTGGACGGCATCCTCGAGGTCGAGAATGATTGCGTCCGGCCCTGCATCGACGGCTTTGGAAAAGCGTTCTGGCCGGTTGCCCGGCACGAACAAGTAGCTAATCGCGAGTGGGGTTTTGCTGCTAAGTCGATCGGATTGCATGGCATAGCTCCTTGGCGTGAACCAGTCGTGATTTCTGAAAAATTTCAGGCCCCTCTGGCGGCGAAATTGCGTACCGGCCAGCACCTCCACGAAACAACCTCCAACGCCTTATTGATCAAGGTATTAAGGGCTTTTTAATCTCAGGGCGAACGCTTCCTTGAGCGTGTAAATACACGTTCATTGATTCGCCTTGCGCAGGTCTAAATTCAAAAAATTTTGAAAACCTTACTTGATAATCGTTCGTGTTAGCAATATTGTTCACGCCGCCAAGAGGAACTATCCTCGCTTCCGAGTACGCCATTAGCGCTTCGAGACGCACATGCCAGTGATGTCACTTAAGTATCAGTCACTGGCCGTCTAAAAGGATTTGCCACCCAATTTTGTGGCCAATCAGAACACCCGTAAAAACCTTATGGAATGGGGGTTGTCATGCAATTGTTCTGTGAACCATTTATTACGACCAGCGTTAAGAATCCAACTTCAGATATTGCCTGGCACCCGCCTCCGAGCTGTTTGAGTCCTCGTTTTTAACGAGCAAAAAGACTACATCAATCGATAACGTTCAGTTGTCGAAACATCAATGGCGAGACTATTTTCGACGTCAGGGGGTAACTATGCCTGCAACAAACTCACAGCCTGCTGAACAGTCAACTAAAGTTCATCAGCCAGACATGTTAAAACCGCTGATCGACCCAGTAATCTCTACGCTTATCAACAAGTCCCCAGAGATACTTAAGGAACTGGTCAAGCAACATGGTTCACCCTTGAATCTGGTTTGGCCGCATGCTTTTCAACTAAATACACAGGCCTTGCTGGCCGTGTTGAAGCAGCACAACGTGTCTTGCGAAATTTTCTACGGCGCCAAGGCCAACAAGTCACAAAGCCTGCTGATCGCAGCGGCCAATTCGCCTATCGGCGTCGATGTATCTAGCATCCACGAACTGCAAGCGGCACTACGAGCCGGTATGCCCGGCGCAAAAATCTGCGCCACGGGACCGGCCAAAACCACCGTGTTTCATCAGGCACTGGTTAGTGCTGAATCGCTGATTAGCATCGACTCGTTGGAGGAACTCGGTCATCTGCAGGAGGTGCTCGAAGCGCAATTGCTCCTCGGCAAAGCCAGAGTATTACTGCGCTACAGGCCGAAAAACAGCCCAAAGAGCCGCTTTGGCATGGGTGCGACAGACTTGCTGGAAGGCCTTCAAAGACTGACGAAACGCACCGATATTTTTCACTTTGAAGGTTTCCATTTTCATCTGAGCGGCTATGGATTCGAGTCTCGCGCACAAGCAGTGAGAGAAGTCGGCGGATTCGTCGAAGCGGCACGGGAAATGGGCTTGAAACCGCGGATGATCGATATCGGTGGCGGCTTGCCAATACGATATGTCGAGCCGCAGACCTATACCCGTTTCCTAGAAAACGATAATAAGCCGAGCCATTATTACAACCAGAAAGTTCCCGATGCTTACTACCCGTACGGCGGCGAACTGACTGCACCGCAATGGCTTGACTTGTTGCTCGACGCTGAATGCTCGCCAGGATTATCCATCGCCAGTTATTTGAAACAACAAAATATAACCCTGGCCCTGGAGCCTGGCCGGAGTCTTGTCGACCAAGCGGCTATTTCAATCTTTTGCGTCACCCGCACGAAGAAACTCGCCGACAACAAAACCGTCATCTTTGTTGAGGGCAGCAGTTTCAGCGCGTGTGAGACCTGGTTCGCTTCCGAGTATCTTGTTGATCCTCTATTGATCAGTTCGCAAGACCTTCCATGCACTCCGACTCAAGCTTATATCGCAGGCCACAGTTGCCTGGATGATGATGTGATCACCCACCGCCTGATCAACTTTTCCACTACACCACAGCCCGGCGACCTATTGATTTACATCAATACTGCCGGTTACCAAATGGACTTGCTGGAGAATGAGTTTCATCGCCACCCCCTGCCTCGGCGGTTGACGGCAACCTGTTGTACGGAAGGTAACTACACATTCTCACCTGACTACTAAAGGGAATAAATGAAATGATATTGAATAAAGTCTCTGACCTTATTGGCAATACACCAATGCTGGGTATTGATATTCCCGATACAAACGCGCGCTTATTACTCAAGATTGAAAAGAACAATCCCGGCGGCAGTATCAAAGACAGGATGGCGCGCAACATGGTGCTGGCTGCGCTCAAGTCCGGACGGCTGAAACCGGGTGGAGTGGTTGTCGAGTCGTCCTCCGGCAACACCGGAATCGGTCTCGCCATGGCTGCTGTCGAGTTCGGGCTGCAATTCATCGCGGTGGTTGATCATCACGCCGCCCAGGACAAGATCGCCGTGATGAAGGCCCTCGGAGCCGACATTCGTTTCGTCAAAGGTATCTATCGCGAAGATGAAGTCGCAGTGGTCGAACGCCAACGGCTCGCGGCAGAACTGGCCAACGAAATTCCCGGTGCCGTATTCATGAATCAGTCCGACAACGCGGCCAATTCTGGCGGCTACAGTGATTTCGTCCGCGAGACCATTGGTCAGGCCGAAGGAGTTGTCGGTGCCTACGTCGGTTGTGTCGGCACCGGCGGTTCAATGACCGGCATCGCCCGCGGCCTTAAGCAGCACAACCCCGACACCGTGACCGTTGCGGTGGAACCGGCAGGTTCAATTGTCTTCGGTCATCCAGGCTACCCCTACTACCAATCGGGCACCGGCACCCCGGCCGGTGACACCGTGGGTCTGGTGCTCGACTACAGCTGTATCGATCTGGGCGTGCAAGTCACTGACTCCCAGGCGTTCGAAACCGCGCGCTATATCGCCCGAAACCTGGCGCTGTTGGTCGGCGGCTCAACCGGTGGTGCGATCTTCAAGGCGCTGGAACTGATCCACAAAGGCGTGCTGAGCGGCAATGTGGTCGTGCCGATTGCCGATGGTGGTGAAAAGTACCTGCACACCGTATTCGACGACAAATGGCTGCAGGAACGCGATCTTATCGACCCGAGTATCGCGCCTCAACTGGACGCCTGGCTGGGCAAGACCCAATGGCTGGACTCCGTTTACGCGCCGCTGCAACTGAGCGTCGCATGACCTCCTCTTCAAACAGGAACGCCTCTCGATGAATCTGTTGAAAGTCGCCATCTGCGGTGGCGGCAGGACCGGCCATCTCAACGCCATCCTGTTCAAACAGCTGCCCAATGTTCAGGTTTCGATGCTTACCAGCAATCTGGAAATCATCGAACAGCACGCCCGCCAGACGCCGATGCAGGCGCTGTTGCCCGACGGCTCGACTCTGCAGGCCCGACTGGATCGGGTGACCACCGATGCAAGGGCAGCTGTCGAGGATGCCGACATCGTCATCATCACTGTGCCTGCCCATGCCCGTCCGCAAACGCTGAAGGACATCGCACCGCATCTGAACGCAAGCAAACCGGTTTACATCGGCGCGATTCCGGGTTTCTGCGGTTTCGACTGGCTGGCCGAAGCCACTCTGCCCGACCGCCCGAACCTGGTGATCTGGGGCATGAAGGATGTCCCGCATACCGCGTTCGAGCTGACCCCGGGACTGTCGATCAAAATGGGCGGCGGCAAGAGCCAATTGTATGTGGCGACCCACGCCAGGGAGCCGCAAACAGCGCAACGACAGCTGGAGAAAATACTCACCAGACTGTACGGCCCTTGCGTGACGATGCTGGAAAATTACCTGGAGATCACCCTGACTCCGGGCAACCCGATCATGCACAGCTCGGTGATCTATGGGTTGATCGGGCCCTACGGCCAATGGCACCGCAAGATCTTCCCGCAGCGCATGTGCTGGTGGACCGAGTGCCCGGAACTGGGCGCCTATTTCCTCGAACGCATGGATCAGGAAAGCCAGGACTTGTGCGCGGTCATCAGCCAGCGCATGGGCGTTGACCTGTCCTCGGTCAAATCGCTGAAACAGGAAATCGTCGAAGCCTACGGCGAGCAGATCCGCGACCAGAGCAGCATGCTCTCGATTCTGCGCACCAATCAGGCCTACAACGACATCCTCGCACCAATGGTGCCCGCTGCCGACAACCGCGCCGGCTACGTGATCGAACGCGAAAGCCGTGCATTCAACGAGGACGTCGCCTACGGCCTGGTGCTGCTGGTGGAAATGGCCAAGCGCTTCGACCTCAAAGTGCCCTATATCGAAGAAGTCTTGCACTGGAGCGTTGGCTACATGCAAGGCCTGCGCGACTCCGCACTCGATTACTTCCCAAACCACTGGCCCCGCCCGGCAACCGCTGCCGCCTGAACCCTTTATTCACATTTTTCGACGAGCAGACCGCTGATATGGATGACTTCAAGACACTGATCGCCTACTCACGCAAAAACGCCATGCGACGCTTGATTCGCTGCCTTTTTGCGGAAAACATCCTCGACCGCTCGGCCCTGGACTTCTCCGCCGAGGGCAACCAGGCCACTTACCCACTCAAGGGAGGCCGCGCTCATCTGGCCTTTTCCGACATCGCCAAAGGCCCGGCCGACACCGTGGTCAACGACGGTGACGTGGTGCTGGTCACCGACGAAGGCGTACGCCAGGTCATCACCAGCCATCAGGACATGCTGGATGTGTTGCGCGACAGCTTCGACTTCGACCCCACTGACGAAGGTGTGGCAGGGCTCAAGTCAGACATGGAAAACAGCCTGACCAACGATGCCCACGCCCGTCAGCATCGCCAGCAATGGAACGCCAAGCTGCAACAGGCCGCCCGGGATCAGGGCCTCGACAGCTTTACCGACTACCTGCGCCAGCATGCCAGAACCAAGGACGCCGCAATCCTGCTTGATCAGTGGGGTTCACTGGAAGGTCATCCGTACTACCCGACGTGGAAATCGCGCCCGGGTCTGACCGATGCCGAAGTCAATCAACTGTCCCCCGAGTTCAATGCGCAGGTGCCGCTTCGTATCGCCTCGCTGCGTGCCGACAACGCTAAAAGCGAAAGCATGCCGCACGTGACCAGTTACCACGACTGGTTCGCCAGCAATTTCCCAGCGCAATGGGAGCAATGGAAAGCTTCGCTCAACAGCAAAGGCCTGGACGAGAGCCAGTGGCTGCCGTTGCCGATTCACGCCTGGCACTTGCAAGCCTACGTCCTGAAGACATTCGCAGCGGAAATCGAAGAAGGCATCCTGATCACCGACGGGCCGGACATTTCCACCCTGCCGACCATGTCCTATCGCACCATGATGCCGGTGCTGGATGACTGCGCGCCGCTGATCAAGCTGCCGATTGCCGTGTGGATGACCAGTGAGCTGCGCAGCCTGCAAGCCAAATCGATACACATGGGCCCGCGCATCAGCACGGTGATCACCAAGATTCTGGAGGTGGAAAACGGCTTCGATCAGCATCTGGAAATCTTCCCGGAAGAAATCGGCGTGCGCTACAAGAACGCGGTCACTCAAGACGATCATCCCGGCCGCCACTTGTCTGTGGTCTATCGCTCCAGCAAGCCTGCGTTTGAGCGCAACGACGATCGTCTGCCAATTACCGTGGCATCATTGTTTACCCGACTGCCCGGCAATGGTCGTCCATTATTCACGGATCTGATCGAACGTGACGGCGTGCGGGCCAACGCGGCCCAGGTAGAAAACTGGTATCGCGAATACGCAAAAGTAGTCACTCAGCCGGTGGTGGCGATCTACTTGATGTATGGCATCGGCCTTGAAGCGCATCAACAAAACACCATGGTGCTGTTCTCCCCAGACGGCCAGGCACGGAGCCTACTGATCCGTGATTTCGGCGATGGCCGCACTTACGCGCCGCTACTGGAAGGGCGTGGATACAGCCTGCAACCGCATGTCCAGCCGGGTATTCTGCCGACGGTGTTCTGGGATGATATCGAACCGGTGCGCATGTTCGTGCTCGATGCCGCATTCCTCACACATCTGCACGAGATGGCGTTGTGGCTGACCAAGGAGTACGGGTTGAACAACACCCGGTTGTGGCAGGTGTTGCGCGAAGAAACCGATCTGGCCTTCGAAGCCGTACGCCACCGTGTTTCGCCGGCGTTGTGGGAGACTGAACACAAGGCGTTCGTCGAAGATCCGTGGCCAACCCGGTCGTTGCTGCGAATGCACTTGATGCAATACAGCAACTATCGTTTGCAACACACCCTGACCAACCCGCTCGCTAGCGTTTAACCGAGGCTGACTCATGTCCCAAGCAGGTGTCATCCAGGGTTCGAGAGTACGAATCCTGATTTATCTTCTATTTGCGATCCAGCTGGTATCGATGGGTGCGATGGAAATGAGCGGGCCGTTCTGGCCTGTCCACCTGCATGGGCTGACCACTTCGGAGTCGGTTTTCAGCTTCGCCAGCATCGCCGTGTACGTCGGGCCGATGCTGGGCATTATTCTGACCAGCGCATTCTGGGGCCGTATCGGCGACCGTTATGGCCATAAGCTGATGATGATCCGTGCCCTCGCCGGTTTGTCGTTGACCCAACTTGGGCTGGCCCTGTTCAGTGACATCTGGATCATTCTGATCCTGCGTTTCTTGCAAGGCGCTTTCGCCGGCTACATCGCTCCGGCGCAGGCTTATGGCGTGAGCATCGAGGCTCCATCACGGCGGGCACGATTGTTTGCCATCCTGCAAATTTCGACCAATGTCGGTTCGTTGCTCGGCGCCGTGATCGGTGGTTTGATCCTTGATTACGCGACATTCTTCTGGATCAACATCATCGCTTCGGCACTGTGTGCGGTATGCACCGTGATCGCCGCTGTGACCTTGCCGGATGTACCGCCGATGAAGAAAGCCCCGGCTTGCGACAAGACTCCCCCCGCCGACCGTACGGGCAGTATCTGGCAAGGCTCGCCCCTACTGTCGCTGCTCACTGTGATGGGCATTCTGTTGCTTGCGCGGATGCTGCCACAGACTTCTTTTTCGCTGTATGTCAGCTCGGTGTTCGAGGTCAGCAACTCGGTAGTCGGCCTGTGCTACGGATTGCTGGCTCTGGGATTCATTCTTTCGGCCACGGCCTGGTCGCGCTATTTCGAACACCGCGGCCAGCAGGACACCCTGCATCGCATGACCTACGTTGTGCTTGGCTGCATCGCCCTGACAGCTGTGGCGGGTGTCACGCGTAATCCGGTCGTGTTCGTTGTCGCCTACTTCATTTGGGGCGTACTGCTCGGTGCTACTACGCCGGTGCTGATGGCGCTGATCTCGAAAGCCGCCGACAGCTCGCAACAAGGTCACGTGCTGGGAATTGCCCAGGGCACGGCACAATTTGCCTCCATCGCGGGGATTTCAGCCGGTGGCTTACTCAGCCAGGTTTACGGCTTGCAATACACCTACCTGTTCGTTTGCCTGGCCTACGTGGTGGCGTTGATCCCGATTGTCGCGCTGCGCTACTGGCCGGCGGTCATACAACCGAGTCATGCCCCGCCCAGGGATTGATTAAGGAGTTTGTGCTTTGAACATTGAACAACTGCGCGCCGATACGCCCGCTGTCGCGCAACTGATCCACTTCAACAATGCCGGCGCGGCGCTAATGCCGACGCCGGTGATCGAAACCGTGACCCGCCATATCCAGCTCGAAGCCAGCCTTGGCGGGTATGAAGCGGCTGGGCAATGCGCGGCCGAACTGGAAAACGTGTATGGCGCCATAGCGCGGTTGATCAACGCTCAACCAGACGAAATCGCCGTTATCGAGAACGCGACGCGCGCCTGGGACATGGCCTTCTATTCATTGCCTTTGCAACCCGGTGATGTGGTGTTGACCTCGACTACCGAGTACGCCGGCAACTACATTCCTTACCTGCAATTGAAGCAACGGCGCAGCATTGAAATACGCGTCATACCAAACGATGAACACGGCCAGGTGTCATTGCCGGCACTGAAAAAAATGCTCGAGGACGAGCGCGTCGCATTGATCTCCTTGCCGGTAATCGCCACGAACGGAGGGCCGGTGCAGCCCATCGAACAGATTGGCGCCCTCGCCCGCGCTGCCGGCGTGCTGTTTCTGCTGGACGCCTGCCAGGGTGTCGGGCAGATGCCGATCGATGTGCAGAAAATCGGTTGTCACATGCTCGCAGCCACCAGCCGCAAGTACCTTCGCGGACCGCGCGGCATGGGATTTCTGTATGTGGAAAGGTCTTTGTGCCAGAACCTGGAGCCGGTGTTGCTCGACCTGCACGCTGCATCGTTGCAGACAGCCGACACCTTCAATATTCGCGCCGATGCCCGCCGCTTCGAGAACTGGGAATGCAACGTCGCCGCCAAGCTGGGCCTCGGTGCTGCGGTGAAGTACGCATTGGCACAAGGCATCGAACCGATGTGGTTGCACATTCAACATCTGGCCGGCTACCTGCGTCAGCGTCTGGCGGATATCCCGGGCATCTCACCGTGCGACGTCGGCAGCGTCAAATCTGGCATCGTAACATTCACTCATCAGGGCAGCAGCGCAGCGCAGGTTCAGCAGTGGCTGGCCGCACAGGGCAAACGCATCAACGTGACGACCTCGACGTTCCGTTCGACCTTGCTCGATATGCAAGAAAGGAACTTGCTGGAAGTCAGTCGCGCTTCGCTTCATGCATACAATACCGAAGCGGAAATCGATGCGATGATCACTGCGCTTGGCCGTCTGCCGAGAGTTTGAACGGGACACCAATCGGCGCTTGCGTCAAAGCCGGTTTGTAATTTAGCATTGGGAATACTTCTCAATTGCATGAAAATCTGCAGCCATGAGTGAAACCCTTCCCGCGAATAACGACAACCACCTGCTCGCGATCGAAGCCCTGTACAGCGGCCATCACGGCTGGCTGTACGAGACGCTGAGAAAAAAAATGGGTAGCGCCATGGATGCAGCGGATCTGGCACAGGATACCTTCACCCGCATCCTCGCCTCACGGGTCACTGAAATCGAGCAGCCTCGTGCGTACCTGAGCTGCGTGGCCAAGGGCATCCTGTCCAACTGGTATCAGCGCAAGGCACTGGAACGCGCCTATCTGGACGCTCTTGCCCATGTGCCCTCACCGGAAGTGCCTTCGCCGGAATTGCGCTTTATGGTCCTGGAGACGCTGCACGAAATTGACGCGATGCTCGATGCACTGCCGCCGCTCGTCAAACGTGCGTTCCTGCTCTCGCAGATTAGCGGCCTGAAATACCACGACATTGCCGAGCAACTGGACGTATCGCTGATCACCGTCAAACGCTACATGAAGCAAGCCTTCGTGCAATGTCTGTTGCTGGTGGAGTGAATGCTCACCCGTCGCAACACGCCTCCCTCCGATCAGCAGTCCCTTGAAGAAGCCGCCGACTGGCTGATTCGCTTGAGTGAAGGCGAACTCAGTAACCTTGAACATGCCGAATGGGAATGCTGGAAAGCCAGCACTCCCGAGCGCGGTCGTGCTTGGGCGCGGGCGCAGTTGTTGCAGAGCAAGCTCGGCGGCCTACCGCCGTCTCTGGCGATGTCGGCGCTTGATCGACCAAACAGCCCGGGGCGTCGTGCAGCGCTGGGTAAACTGGCGATGATCCTGGCGATCCTGCCGTCCGGCTGGGGCAGCTGGAAGCTGGCAGAGTCCCTGCAATGGTCGGCCGATTATCGCAGCGCTGTTGGCCAGCGACGCGAACTGACCCTGGCCGACGGTTCGCGAATCACCCTTAACACCGACAGCGCCATCAACGTGCTGTTCGACGCTAGCCAACGCCTCATACATCTGCGCGAAGGCGAAATACTGGTGCAGACCGCGCCAGACAACTCACCGTCGCCCCGGCCATTTCTGGTCAGCACCCGCCAGGGCCGAATGCAGGCTCTGGGCACGCGCTTCACTGTTCGCGAACTGCAACCACGCACGCACCTTGCCGTACTAGAAGGAGCAGTGAAGGTAGAACTGGCAGAAAATCGCCTGGGACCACCGCTGATCGTCAATGCCGGGCAACGCACCGATTTTTCTTCCCACACCTTTGGCCAGATCACCGTTGCCGACCGCTACGTCGGCGCCTGGACGAAAGGCATGTTGATGGTTGACAAGATGCGCCTGTCCGACTTTGTCGGCGAGCTGACGCGCTATCACCGTGGGTTTGTGCGCCTCGACCCGTCAATTGCCGACCTGCGCATTTCCGGTGCCTACCCCATCAGCGACACCCAGCGTACCTTGAACATGCTGGCGCAAACCTACCCGATCCTTGTCAGCGACCATCTGAATGGCTTCTGGGTCATGCTTTCCCCCTCCTGAGTCGTCGAAAAAAAATTGCCGTACCGGTGATACTTTTTTTGATCTCGACTGGCTATTGGGGAGAAGAACTTTACCGTCCTGTTTATAGGTTCATCCATTCATGCCTGCTGCACGCCATCTGCGTCCGGATCGTCAGTTCAAACCAGTTATTCGCAGTGCGTTGTTCAGTCTTGTCCTGATCGGAACCGTCAGCCCGTTTGTCCTGGCCGACGTGCCGGTGCAGTTGGACGCTGTCGCGGTTCGTGCCTACAACATTCCCGCAGGGCCGCTTGGCGCGACCCTGTCGAGTTTTGCCGTCGACGCTGGCATTGCCCTGTCCTTCCAACCTTCGTTGACCGAAGGCCTGTCCAGCCCTGCGCTGGTTGGCAATTTTTCGACTCAGGAGGTAGTTGATCGCCTGCTGCAAAGCAGTGGCCTGGAAATGGTTTTGCGCAGCGATGGCAGCTACACCCTGGTTCCGCGTCAGCTTACGCTGGACGAAACGGCAGTAATCGGCACCTACAAGCGCGGCGACTCTTTGCCACCAGTGTATTCTGGCGGACAAGTGGCCAATGGAGGACGCTTAGGCATCCTCGGCAATACCGATATAATGGATGCCCCTTTCAGCGTGAGCACCTACACCTCGACGCTGATCAAAGATCAACAGGCCGTCACCGTCGCCGATGTACTGGAGCGTGATTCCTCGGTGCGCTCCACCGGGCAAACCGGGGGCATCGTCGACTCGTTTTTCATCCGTGGTTTTCCCGTTGGTGAAGGCAACCTCGGTGAACTGGCGTTCGATGGCGTCTACGGTGTGGCCCCCAACTACCGGGTGTTCACCGAGTACGCCGAGCGCATCGAACTGGTCAAAGGCCCCGGGGCCTTGCTCTATGGCATGTCGCCTAACAATGCGGTCGGCGGTGTGATCAACGTGGTGCCAAAGCGCTCCCTCGATGAAGACCTGACCCGCTTCACCGCCAGCTACGCCATGGACTCGCAACTCGGCGGCCACCTCGACGTCAGCCGACGTTTTGGTGAAGAACGCCGGTTCGGCGTGCGCCTTAATGGCAGCACGCAACAGGGCGACACCGTGATCAACGATCAAACGCGCCATGTCGATATCGGTGCACTATCCCTTGATTATCAAGGTGAGCGCCTGCGCACCAGCTTCGACTGGCTCAATCAGGAGGAGCAGTTCGACGCCGCCTCGCGGCCCTTTCTGATCGCCCCAGGCGTGGACATTCCCTCGGCGGCCAACGGCCGTACCAATGTAAGCCAGGAATGGGGCTGGTCGCGAACCCGTGACAAATCCGCCCTGCTCAGCGGCGAATACGATCTGAGCGACGCACTGACTGTCTTCGCCCACGCTGGCGGCGGCAAGTCGGATGTCGCCCGGATGTCCGACCAGACGCCGACCATCGTCAATGCCGCGGGTGATACCTCGTCGATTCCCGGCTATTACAAGTTCGAAGTCGAGCGCTACACCCTCGATGCCGGTGCACGCCTGCATTTCGACACCGGGCCGATCAATCACCGCACGTCCCTGCAAGTCAGCCGCTATCGCGATGTGCTGTCGCGCGGGATCATATCCGGCGCTCCGATCCTGTCGAACATCTATCACCCGGTGGATCGTCCAAAGCCCAACATCCCCAAGCCGGACACACCGAAAGTATCCGAGAGCGAACAGACTGGCGTGGCACTGGCTGACACGCTGTCAGTGCTCGATGAACGGGTGCAGCTAACCGTCGGCGTACGCCAGCAGAACATCAAATCCGACAACTACAACGCCGCCGGAGTCGTCACCACGTCCTACGACGACGGCCGGATCACGCCGCTCTACGGCGTGGTGATCAGACCCTGGGACCACGTTTCGTTCTACTACAACTACATTGAGGGTCTGAGCAAAGGCGACATTGCGCCGTCCACTGCATCGAACGCCGGTGAAGTTTTTGCCCCTTACGTTTCCCGTCAGCATGAACTCGGGGTCAAGGCCGATTACGGCACCTTCAGCTCCACCCTTTCTCTTTTCCAGATCACCAAACCGAGCGGCGAATTGGCCTCCGGGGTGTTTTCTGTGCAGGGCGAGCAACGCAATCGCGGCCTGGAGTTGAATGTGTTCGGCGAAGTCGCCCCTGGAACTCGGCTGCTCGGTGGCGTGACCCTGCTCGATGCGCAGTTGACCAAAACCTCGGTGGCTGGCAACCGTGGCAATAAGCCGGTAGGCGTACCCGAGGTGCAAGCCAATCTGTGGGCCGAATGGGATACCTCGTGGCTCGAAGGACTGACGCTGACAGGTGGTGCGATCCATACCGCAAGCCAGTACGTGAACCAGGCCAACACTCAAAAACTTGATGACTGGACCCGTTTCGACGTCGGCGCACGTTACACCACGCGCATCGACGAACGACCGACCACATTTCGCGCCACCGTGCAGAACGCGTTCGACAAAGAATACTGGTCGGGCGTCGCCTCATATGGCGCGTTCTCTCAGGGTTCACCGCGCACTTTATTACTGTCGGCAACTGTCGATTTCTGAAACGTTCAGTCGGTCGGCGTGTGAACCGCTGAACGATCTGACTTTGCAAAGGCTTTGACCATGGTGATTTTTGATCGACGCAGCTACGCATTTGCTGCGCTGCTACTGGCAGGACTGCTGGGTCTGTTCTTCCTGGTACCGCGTAATGTGCACGCCGCCGATGCAGATACAGCGCGGACCGAGGTGACTGATCTGCTGGGGCGTAAGGTCAAGGTTCACCTGCCGGTCAGACGCGTCATTCTTGGCGAAGGACGACAGTTGTATCTAGTCGCCGCCCTCGACACGCAAAACCCCATTGAACGCATCGTCGGTTGGCGCAAGGATCTGATTCAGTCGGATCCGGACACCTACAACGCATACCTGCGCAAATTCCCCGACATCGCCAAAGTCCCCACCTTCGGCGGCTTTGAAGACGGCACCTTCGACATCGAGCAAGCGATCTCCCAACGCCCGGATGTGATCATCCTCAACATCGAGGCGCAATACGCCACTGAAGATGCGCGGTACATTGAAAAGCTCGACGCACTGGGCATTCCTGTGGTGTACGTCGACTTTCGCAACAACCCAATCCAGAACACCGAGCCGACGATGCGCCTGTTCGGCCAACTGTTTGGTAAGGAACAACGTGCGCAGGCCTTCATCGATTTTCGCAACCAGCAGATTCACCGAGTCACCGACGTCATCGAGAAACTGCACCCACAGCGTCCCAGCGTATTCATCGAACGTATCGGCGGCTACACCGATGATTGCTGCCTGAGTTTCGGCAACGAGAACTTCGGTCTGTTCGTTGATATGGCCGGAGGCAACAACATCGCCCGGCGCATCATTGCGACCACATTCGGCCAGTTGAATCCCGAGCAAGTGATCGTCGCCAATCCGGCCCACGTGGTGGTCACCACCGCCAACTGGGAAGCCTTTGCCCCCGGCGGCCATTGGGTCGGTGTCGGTCCTGGCGCGGACATGAATAAGGCGCAAAAAAAACTCGCCTGGTACACCCAGCGTCCGGCCTATGTCGGCATCAAGGCTCAGGACCACCAGGCTTTTCACGCCATCTGGCATCAGTTCTACAACAGTCCCTATCAGTTTGTGGCAATCCAGCAACTAGCGAAATGGTTCCATCCCGAGCTGTTCACCGATCTTGATCCGGATGCGTCATTTCGCGAGCTGCATGAGCGCTTCCTGCCGTTACCGTATAAGTCTGGCTACTTTGTCAGCTTGCGCCAGCCAGAGGTCAAACCATGAGTTCGTTGACTGACGCCGTGGTTGTACAGCGCGAGACCTATCGTCGTCTGGTATTGCGCAAGCGCCTGATCCTGGCGGGGCTGGTGCTCCTGTTATTGTGCAGTGTGTTGCTCGATCTGGCCCTGGGGCCGGCCAGTTACAGCCTGAGCGAAGTCCTCGGTGCACTGATTTCACCGGACAGCGCCTCGCCGCAGGTGCGCGTGGTGATGTGGGATATTCGTCTGCCGGTGGCGCTGATGGCCGTCGCCGTCGGTGCGGCACTGTCGCTGGCCGGCGCGCAGATGCAGACCATCCTGAACAACCCGCTGGCCAGTCCGTTCACCCTGGGCATTTCCGCTGCCGCCGGTTTCGGCGCTGCATTGGGGCTGGCGTTCGGTGTCGCGCTGTTCCCGCTGGCGGCGCAATTCATGGTGCCGCTCAATGCGTTCATCATGGCCATGCTCTCGGCGCTGCTGATCCACTTCTTGAGCATGCGTCGCGGTGTCACTGCCGAAACCATAGTGCTGCTTGGTATTGCACTGGTGTTCACCTTCAACGCGCTTCTGGCGCTGGTGCAGTTCTTCGCCACCGAGCAAGCCGTGGCCGCCGTGGTGTTCTGGACCATGGGCAGCCTGACCAAGGCTACCTGGCCGAAACTCGGCGTCATCTGCGTGGTGATCCTGATCACCCTGCCAATCTTCGCCAAACGCGCTTGGGCCTTGACTGCCCTGCGCCTTGGGGATGACAAGGCCGCCAGTTTCGGCATCAACGTGCGCAGACTGCGCTTTCAGACACTTATCTTGGTCAGCCTACTCGCCTCGTTTCCCGTGGCGTTTGTCGGCACTATCGGTTTCATCGGACTGGTGGGGCCGCACATCGCCCGCATGCTGATCGGTGAAGACCAACGGTTCTTCCTGCCGGCCTCGCTGCTGACCGGCTCGTTGATTCTGTCAGCCAGCTCCGTAGTCAGTAAAACCCTGATCCCGGGGGCGATCTTTCCCATAGGCGTGGTCACTTCATTGATCGGCGTGCCGTTCTTCATATCTCTGATCCTTAGCGGGAAGAAAAGCTCATGGTGAAGCTGCAACTGGAAAATCTCGGTGCCCGCTACGGGCAACGCAAGATCATTAGCGGTGTATCGTCAACAGTATTTTTCGGCGGTCAGGTGGTCGCCGTGGTCGGACCAAACGCCGCTGGCAAATCGACGCTGTTCAAGCGCATGGCCGGACTTATCGACGGTCCCGGACAGTTGATTTTGCAGGACTCAAAAAAAGGGCCTACGGGTATCAGTTATATGCCGCAGGGACTGAATGCCAGTGCGCGGTTGACGGTCTACGAGTCTGTGTTGTTGGCGCGCAAGCAACTGATACCGGGGTGGACCGTTCACGATGACGAGTTGAAACTGGTGGACGAAATTCTCGCGGCTCTGGGCATCAGCGGCCTGTCCTTTCGCAATCTCGGTGAACTCAGTGGCGGGCAGCAGCAGTTGGTGTCGATCGCGCAGACCCTGGTGCGCGAGCCGGAAATCCTGCTGATGGACGAACCGACCAGCGCCCTGGACATGCACCGCCAGGTACAGGTGCTGAACTTCATGCGCACACTGGCCCGCCAACGCGAGGTGATTGTGTTCATCGCCATCCACGATTTAAACCAGGCACTGCGCTTTGCAGATCAGGTACTGATCATCGCCGATGGCACCACTCAAGGAAGTGGCCCTAGCAACGAGGTAATAACCGAACAGATGCTGCGCGACGTATACAAGGTTCAGGCGCGTATCGAACAATGCAGTCGCGGACTGCGGCATATACTTATCGACGACGTAGGTTAGCGACAGGCCCGCTCAACGCATGAGCTTGCAAGGTGTCTAGAGAATCCGGGGCGATTCAGCCTTCAGCATCAGTGAGTGAGTATTCTTTTCCGGTGATTTTGGCGTGTCGAACCGTCGTATCCGCGAGTGCCATAACGTGCTCCTGAGCAGAGTCAGGTGCCAGATGCTCATCTCGCAGACCGATGGTCCCTAGCGAAAATCCGGTATGGAAAGTACCCGGATTCTGGACTCAATCGTGGACTTAAAAGTACTGGACTGGGCCGGTTTTCAGTGGTTTTCGCTGGAACGAAAAAAGGGCCTGAAGGCCCTTTTTTCAAGCGCTTACAGAGATCTATGGACATCTGCAGCACATTATCTGGAGCGGGAAACGAGACTCGAACTCGCGACCCCGACCTTGGCAAGGTCGTGCTCTACCAACTGAGCTATTCCCGCGTCTTGGTGGTGGCCATTCTATAGAATCATGGAATGGCGTCAAGCCCTTGATTCAAAAAAGCTTTATTTTTTTTCCGAGCCTTCGCGCAGGTGCGGCCAGGCGGCGCGCAGGTAGTGCACCATCGACCACAGGGTCAGGCCGGCAGCAATCATCAGCAAGCTGTAGCCCAGCACCACCCAGAAGCTCAGGACAGCCGGGTTGGCCAGCAGGATCACCAGGGCCAGCATTTGCGCGGCGGTTTTCCACTTGCCCAGGTTCGACACAGCCACATGCGCCCTCGCCCCGAGCTCGGCCATCCACTCGCGCAGGGCCGAGACGACGATTTCGCGACCGATGATCACCGCAGCTGGCAAGGTCAACCACAGGTTGGCATGGGCTTGTACCAGCAACACCAGGGCCACGGCGACCATCAGCTTGTCGGCCACAGGGTCCAGGAAGGCACCGAACGGCGTGCTCTGCTGCAGGCGACGGGCCAGGTAGCCGTCGAGCCAGTCGGTGGCCGCGGCGATGGCGAAGACACTGCTCGCTGCCAGGTAGCTCCAGTGATACGGAACATAAAACAGCAGAATGAAGATCGGAATGAGCAGGACGCGAAGAACGGTAAGCAAATTTGGGATATTCATCGGCACAACTGGCTGCAAAGTGAGCCCGCATTCTACTCGCTATGCAGGTTGGCATAAATCGACTCGGCAAGCTTTTTACTGATTCCCGGTGCCTTGGCGATTTCTTCAATGCTGGCGCGGGTCAGTTCCTGCAAGCCACCGAAGTGCTTGAGCAGGTCGCGACGGCGTTTTGGCCCCACACCCGCCACGTCTTCCAGACTCGAGGTACGCCGGGCCTTGCCGCGCCGGGCGCGGTGGCCGGTAATGGCAAAGCGGTGTGCCTCGTCACGGATCTGCTGGATCAGGTGCAGTGCCGGTGAGTCGCCCTTGAGGGTGAACTCGTGGGCCACGTCGTTGAGGTACAGGGTTTCGAAGCCGGCCTTGCGGGTCACGCCCTTGGCCACGCCGAGCAGGATCAGGTCGGGGACGGCCAGTTCCTGGAGCACGTCGCGGGCCATGTTCAGCTGGCCCTTGCCACCGTCCACCAGCAGCACATCCGGCAGCTTGCCCCCGCCTTCCTTGATCCGTCCGAAACGTCGGGTCAGGGCCTGGTGCATGGCGGCATAGTCGTCGCCCGGGGTCACGCCTTCGATGTTGAAGCGCCGGTAATCGGACTTCAGCGGTCCCTCGGGGCCGAACACCACGCAAGAGGCCACCGTCGCCTCGCCGCTGGAGTGGCTGATGTCGTAGCACTCCAGGCGTTGCGGGGTTTCGTCCAGGTCCAGCACCTGGGCCAGGGCCTCGAAGCGCGAGGCCATGTGCTGGCGGTTGGCCAGACGCGCCATCAGCGCCTGCTCGGCGTTGGTCACCGCCAGTTGCTGCCAACGCGCCCGGGTGCCACGCACCCGGTGGCTGATGGTCAGCTCGCGGCCACGCAGGGTTTCAATAGCGGCACTGATCGCCTCGAAGTCTTCATGCACCACGTTGACAATCAATTCGCCCGGCAGGTCGCGCTCGGCATTGCCGATGTAGTACTGGGACAGGAACGCGGCCAAGACTTGGGCCACGTCCTCCTCGATACCCACCTGGGGAAAGAAGTTCTTGCTACCCAGCACCCGCCCGCCGCGCACGCTGATCAGGTGCACGCAGGCGCCGCCCGGGTTGATGAAGGCGGCCACCACGTCGACGTCACCGCTGCCGCCCTCCATGCTCTGCTGGTCCTGGACCCGACGCAGCAAGGCGATCTGGTCACGCAGTTCGGCGGCCTTCTCGAATTCCAGGGCCATGGCCGCCTGTTCCATCTCGGCATTGAGCTCATTGGTCAGTTGATGACTGCGCCCCTCAAGAAACATCACCGAGTGACGCACATCCACGGCATATTCCTCGGGCTCCACCAGCCCGACACAAGGCGCCTTGCAGCGCTTGATCTGGTATTGCAGGCACGGCCGGGTGCGGTTGCTGTAGTAGCTGTCCTCGCACTGGCGAACGAAGAAGGTCTTCTGCAGCAGGCTGAGGCTTTCGCGAATGGCGCCAGCGCTGGGGTAAGGCCCGAAATACTTGCCCTTCTGCTTCTTGGCCCCACGGTGGATGCCCAGCCGCGGGAACGGCCCGTCAGACAAAAACACATAGGGGTAGGATTTGTCGTCGCGCAGCAGGATGTTGTAGGGCGGACGCCATTCCTTGATCAGCGTCTGCTCCAGCAGCAGCGCTTCGGTCTCGTTGGCGGTGATGGTGGTTTCGACCTGGGCGATCCGGCCCACCAGGGCAGCCGTCTTCGGCGCCAGGCCAGTCTTGCGGAAATAGCTGGCCAGGCGCTTCTTGAGGTTTTTCGCCTTGCCGACGTACAGCAGCCGGGCGTCGCCGTCGAACATCCGGTAGACGCCCGGGCGACCGCTGCAGGTCGCCAGGAAGGCACTTGAATCGAACGTTGGGGTCATGGGCTCAGAGACTGGCGTCAACCATGCCATGGCGGACCGCCAGCAGCGTCAGTTCGACGTCGCTGGTGACCGAGAGTTTTTCGAAGATCCGGTAACGGTAAGTATTGACCGTTTTCGGTGACAGGCACAGTTTGTCGGAGATGATCTGCACTTTCTGGCAACCGACGATCATCAGGGCGATCTGGATTTCCCGCTCCGACAGCGCATCGAACGGCGAGCCCTGGGGCTGGAACGACTTGAGCGCCAGCTGCTGGGCGATCTGCGGGCTGATGTAGCGCTGCCCAGCGAACACCAGGCGAATGGCCTGGACCATTTCATCCAGGCCCGCGCCCTTGGTCAGGTAGCCGGCGGCACCGGCCTGCAACAGGCGGGTGGGAAACGGGTCTTCTTCACAGACAGTGACGGCCACCACTTTCACGTCGGGGTGGCTGCGCAGCAGTTTGCGCGTGGCTTCGAGGCCGCCGATCCCGGGCATTTTCACGTCCATCAGGACCACATCGGGCTTGAGCTCGCGCGCCACCTTCAGCGAAGCCTCGCCGGAGTCGGCCTCCCCCACGACCTGCAAGCCATCGATATCGGCCAGCATGCGAGTGATGCCCGTACGCACCAGATCGTGGTCATCGACCACCAGGACCCTAATCAAGCAGACACCTCGCACTGCGGCGGCAATTGGATCCCGCCACCTTAGCAAAAAACCATGCGGCAAACATACTGGAACGCGTCATCGTGTCGATGCCGATTTGCCCTTGCCCGCTGTACGCGTAAAAACGCTCCGTGGATAACTGGCGGCCTGCGGCAGTGCATCGGCCAGACTGCCCAGCAATTGCTGGATGGCGGCCTGGTCGCTGGCCGAAAGGGTGCGAAAACAGCCCAGGAGCCGGTCTTCCTCCGGGCTCAGGCTGCCCTGGGGCAGCGGCGTGCGTTCCCCGCTCAATACATACAGGGCGTCCACACCGCGCGCGGCAACGGCGGCCAGGTAGTCGGCCTTGGGCGTTCGTTCGCCGCTTTCGTACTTGCCCTGGGCGTTGGGTTCGACCCCACCGATGTCACCGAACACGCGCTGGGTCAGGCCCAGGCGTTCCCTTTCCTCCCGCAGACGGGAGCCGATTCCGTTCATGGCACAACATCCTTATTACATCACCCATACGGTGTAGCACTATGCACGGGACCTGCACCGGCACACAAGTCAATGGTCCGCTGCATGCGCACGAAACACTCATCCTCACCCACCGCGTCGAAGCCCTGGCGCCGGTACAGGGCCTGCGCCGGGTTGCTCTTGAACACCGTCAGGCGCATCGACGGCAGGCGCCGCTCGGCGGCCCAGGTGGCCAACTGCTCCAGTACCCGGGTGCCCACGCCACGCCCGCGGGCGCTCTCAATCAGGTGCAGTTCACGGATGTACAGGGCCTGGCGGTCCTGGCTGAGGCTGCAATACCCCAGGACCTGCTCATCGTCGACAATCAACCACTGCTCGCGCCAGCCCCAGGCCTGGTTGAAAGCCTCCTCGATCCACAGCAGGTCGAACTCGAAGTAATAGCGCAGCATGGCCCGCCGGGTCAGGTCGCGGGCGAAGGTGAGGTGCTGGTCGGTGGCTGGGCTCAGGTGCATGGTGTCAGGTTCACAGGGTACGGCGCACGCCGGCCTCCTTCAGGGTTTCAGTTCGGCGGCGTAGCAGACCGGCGAGCTCGACGGCCCTCGCCGCTCCAGCTCATCCTCCAGCCAGCTTGCCAGCACCAGGGCATTGTTTTGCATGGTGTCCTTGCCGGCGTAGAGCAGGGTCACCTCACCCTGCTCCACCAGCCCCAACAGTTGCCACCAGTGTTCGGGGCGCGCCGCCAGTTCCTGCCGGTAGCGCTCGGCAAACCCGGCAAAATCCACCTGGCCCCGGTGAAAGGCCTGGCGCAATGCCGTGGACGGTGCAACCTCCGGCAGCCACAGGGCGTGCAACTGGTCCTTGCGTTTGTTGCGCGGC
Source organism: Pseudomonas sp. NPDC090755 (assembly GCF_044769005.1). Lineage (NCBI taxonomy): Bacteria > Pseudomonadati > Pseudomonadota > Gammaproteobacteria > Pseudomonadales > Pseudomonadaceae > Pseudomonas > Pseudomonas sp. NPDC090755. Next base: position 63,522 of record NZ_JBIVXC010000021.1, read on the forward strand.
CACAGCCGGTCGACCAGCACCCTCTGGCCGTCGCTGGCCTCGACAGGATCATAGACGCGCTTGCAACGGATCATCGGAAACCTCGCCCTTTTTTACTCAACCTAGGACTTTCCTTGACCGAAGTCACGTCGATATCGCCGTTTCTTCCTATGCTGGACGCCTGAAGTAACGCAATCCGGAGTCTGCATGACCACCCCGACGCTGGCCAGTCGTCCATCGCTGGCCACAACCGACCCGCGGCCACGCCTGCACCAACGGCCTGGGCGCATGACCCTGGTGCTGTTCTTCGGCCTGCTGATGGCCGGCCTGTTCTATTCGGCCTGGAGCTTGTTCCAGGATGTCGAGGCGACGGGCACCGTGGTCACCACCTGGACCCCGTTCCTGCTGTTGGGCGTCGCCTTGCTGATCGCCCTGGGCTTCGAATTCGTCAACGGCTTCCACGATACCGCCAACGCCGTGGCCACGGTGATTTACACCCATTCCCTGCCCGCGTCGGTGGCGGTGGTGTGGTCCGGCTTTTTCAACTTCCTCGGCGTGTTGCTCTCCAGCGGCGCCGTGGCCTTCGGCATCATTGCCCTGTTGCCGGTGGAACTGATTCTCAAGGTCGGCTCCTCGGCCGGCTTTGCCATGGTCTTCGCCCTGCTGCTGTCGGCCATCATCTGGAACCTGGGCACCTGGTGGCTGGGCCTGCCGGCCTCATCCTCGCATACCCTGATCGGCTCGATCATCGGCGTGGGCGTGGCCAATGCTCTGATGCATGGCCGCGACGGCACCAGCGGCGTGGACTGGGCCCAGGCCGGCAAGGTCGGTTACTCGCTGCTGCTCTCGCCCCTGGTCGGCTTCGCCTGCGCCGCGCTGCTCCTGGTGGCCCTGCGCATGCTGGTCAAGCGCCGCGACCTGTACCAGGCGCCGGTAGGCAACACCCCGCCGCCCTGGTGGATACGTGGCTTGCTGATCCTCACCTGCACCGGCGTATCCTTCGCCCACGGCTCCAACGACGGCCAGAAAGGCATGGGCCTGATCATGCTGATCCTGGTCGGCACCCTGCCCATGGCCTATGCCCTGAACCGGACCATGCCGGCCGAACAATCGATGCACTTCGCCAGCGTCGCCGAAGCGACCCAGCAGGCCCTGCAGCGCAACGCACCGCAGCTTGTGATCCGCGACCCGAGGCAGACCCTGAGCGACTTCATCCGCCAACCCGCCGCCAGCCCCGAACTGATCCCGGCCCTGGCTGCCCTGACCGGCAGCATCGGCAGCGAAGTCAAAGGCTACGGGTCGCTCAACAAGGTGCCGGCCGAAGCCATGGCCAACGTGCGCAACGACATGTACCTGACCAGCGAGACCATCCGCCTGATCGACAAGCATCAGCTGGTAACCTTCAACGCCGGTACCCATGACCAGCTGCAACTGTTCAAGCGCCAGCTCGACGATGCCACCCGCTATATCCCGCTCTGGGTCAAGGTCGCCGTGGCCATTGCCCTGGGCCTGGGCACCATGGTCGGCTGGCGGCGCATCGTGATCACGGTGGGCGAGAAGATCGGCAAGACCCACCTGACCTACGCCCAGGGCGCCTCGGCCGAACTGGTGGCGATGTGCACCATCGGTGCGGCGGACATGTACGGCTTGCCGGTGTCTACCACCCACGTGCTGTCGTCGGGGGTGGCCGGGACCATGGTCGCCAACGGCTCGGGGCTGCAGATGCGTACCCTCTTCAACCTGCTGATGGCCTGGGTGCTGACCTTGCCAGCGGCGATGGTGCTGGCCGGGGGGTTGTACTGGGTGTTGCGCCAGGTGTTCTAGCAATCGCGGGACAAGCCCGCTCCCACAGGTCCTGTGTCAATCCTGTGGGAGCGGGCTTGACCCGCGATAGGGCCCATGCAATGCAGGAAATGGCTGCTGCGCCGCAGCGCGCACTCCCTAGGGTTGCGCACGCCCAACTTGAATGATCTTCAATGCCAATCCCCCCTCATCACCCTTTTGCTCTTTCATATAGTTGAATACTCCCTTTCCTTCATCCATCTCTTCCCCACTCTGGCCCACACGCTTTCCACTCGGGCCAAGTAACTGAATACCGACCTCAAATCCCCCCTCGGCCAGGAAGATCGGGCTCGGATCGAAGCCCTCCAGACGCCAAAGCGTCATGCGATGTATCAGAGGGTCCGCACCGGCGTCGGCAAAAACGTAGTAGAGTCCAAGATATCCATTCCTGCTGATCTCAAGACTGCTATTGTTAAACGGCCAACTGCCCCCACTGTCCAGTTGTGCGCCCCTGATGTCATAGCTGTATCTGCCGTCGTCGTCCTGATAGCAACCAAACCAAAACCTGGGAAGTTCGACGTTTACCACATACAGACCTTCTCCGGTCGAATTGAGCGTCTCCGCCGGGCGCCCAACATGCAACCATCCAGAATTATCCAGCCTATTGGAGACGCCAATCCTCTGATAAATCCCTTCCACCTCCCATTGCTCGTCGGACCGATCCTTCCTCCAGTACTTACGATTGATCGGTTGCGGATCCATCCAATACATCTGGGCCGTAAATGACCGAAAAGCTTGAAACTCGTAATTCATTGCAATCTCCGGTTGGATAACAGACCGGCGTGATTATTTGGACTTGCAAGAAAAACATGCAGAGGGAAGACCTGTATCGGATTATCCCTTTACTGACCTCAGGTCGGATGCTGACGCAGCTGATTTAAGTATGGCTACACGGCACCTGTAGCCGCCAGGCTGCGATCGGCCGCAACGCGGCCGCTCTCCAGTCAACTCGTACGACCTGCAGCGCGGAGCAGGACAGATTTACGGCCGTTTCACGGCCGATCGCAGCCTGGCGGCAGCGGCTACACAGTGACAATCAAGACGATTGCCCCCACCCTCACCCCGGGATCTTCAGGCCACGTTGCACCGCCGGCCGGGCCAGGAAGGCTTCCAGCACCCGCTGCACATTGGCGAAATCGGCAATGCCCACCAGCTCGGCCGCGTCATAGCGCACAATCAGGTTGCGCACCCACGGCCAGATGGCGATATCGACGATGCTGTACTCGCCCATCACCCAGTCACGCCCTTCGAGGCGCTTGTCCAGCACGCCGAGCAGGCGCCGCGACTCGGCCACGTAGCGGTCACGCGGGCGCTTGTCCTCGTAGTCCTTGCCGGCAAAGATATTGAAGAAGCCCACCTGGCCGAACATCGGCCCGACCCCACCCATCTGGAACATCAGCCACTGGATCGCTTCATAGCGCAGCGCCGGCTCCGTCGGCAGCAGCTTGCCGGTCTTCTCTGCCAGGTAGAGCAGGATCGCCCCGGACTCGAACAACGGCAACGGCTTGCCGCCCGGGCCGTCAGGATCGAGGATCGCCGGGATCTTGTTGTTGGCGCTCAGGGAGATGAATTCGGGGGTCAGTTGGTCATTGCTGTCGAAGCTGACCTTGTGCACCTCATAGGCCAGGCCGATCTCTTCGAGCATGATCGACACCTTCACCCCGTTGGGCGTGGGCAGCGAATACAGCTGCAGCCGTTCGGGGTGAAGGGCGGGCCATTTGCGGGTGATCGGGAATGCACTGAGATCGGTCATGAGCCAAGCCTTGAGCGAAAAATAGGCCCACACTCTAACGGCTATCGCTACCTGCGGGCTAGCGACGACGGAACAACGGCCGCGGCTCGATCACCGAACGCCCGTACAGCACGCTCATGCCCGCCAGCCCCTTGAGGGCATCCTCGGCGCATTTGTCCTCGCGCACGGCAAAGCTGTCGAAGCCGCACTGGCGCATATGGCTGAGCTGGTCGCGCAACACATCGCCAATAGCCCGCAACTCGCCCTGCCAGCCCAGGCGCGTGCGCAGCAGGTAGGCCTGGCTGTAGCCGCGACCGTCGCGAAAGCTGGGAAAGTCGATGGCGATCAGCGGCAGGTGCGCCAATAACGGGGCCAGGGGCTCGATCTCGTCATCGGGCCCCAGCCACAAGCCGTCCTGACCTTCAGGCCGTTGGCCCTGGTACTCCAGCCAGGCCTTGAGTGGCAGCAGCAACCGGCCTGCAGGCAACGGCTGGTCGCCGTCGCGCAGCAGTTGCCAGGCATCGTCGTCGAGCAAGGTCGGCACAGCGTTACGCAGGGCGATCACATTACGCATATCAGCTCCTGCGGACGGCTGGCATAGACCCGCTCCTTGAACGGCTCCAGGCCGACCCGGCGCACGGTGTCGATAAAGGGCTCATCCAGTTCGCGGTAGGCGCAGTAGGTGGCGATGATCTGCTCGATCACCTGTGGGATCTGCGCGGCACTGAAGGACGGGCCGATCACCTTGCCCAGGGTGCTGTCCTTGCCCTGGGCCCCGCCGAGGGTCACCTGGTACCACTCGCTGCCGTTCTTGTCGACGCCGAGGATGCCGATGTTGCCGATATGGTGGTGCCCGCAGGCGTTGATGCAGCCGGAGATGTTCAGGCTCAGGTCGCCCAGGTCGTGCAAGTAATCCAGATCGTCGAAGCAGCGCTGGATCGACTGGGCGATCGGAATCGACTTGGCATTGGCCAGGGCGCAGAAGTCGCCGCCGGGACAGGCGATGATGTCGGTCAGCAGGCCAATGTTGGCGGTGCCCAGGCCGCGCTCGCAGGCCAGGCGCCAGAGCGCGTGCAGATCCTGCTTGCGCACGTCCGGCAGGATCAGGTTCTGCTCGTGGGCGATACGGATTTCGCCGAAGCCGAACTGCTCGGACCAGTCGGCCACCGCCTCCATCTGCGCGGCGGTCAGGTCACCAGGGGGCGACGCCGCGCCGGGCTTGGTCGACAGCACCACGCTGGCATAGCCCGGGACCTTGTGCGGCTTGACACAGCAGGCCACCCAGCGGGCGAAGTCGTGGTCCTGGACCAGGTGGGTTTCGTAGTCCACGCCGCTGTCGACCACACTGTCATAGGCCGGCGGCTCGAAGGCGGCGGCCACGCGCTGGAACTCGGTCTCGGTCAGTTGCGCCGGGCCGTCCTTGATGTGCTGCCACTCCTGCTCCACTTCCCGGGCGAAGGCGTCGATGCCCAGGGCCTTGACCAGGATCTTGATCCGCGCCTTGTACTTGTTGTCGCGGCGGCCATGGCGGTTGTACACCCGCAGGATCGCCTCGACATAGGACAGCAGGTGCTGCCATGGCAGGCCCTCGCGAATCTGCAGCCCGAGGATCGGTGTGCGCCCCAGCCCACCGCCCACCATCACCCGCAGGCACATCTGGCCCAGGTCGTCTCGGTACAGATACAAGCCGATGTCATGCATCATGATTGCCGCGCGGTCCTCGACGGCCGAGCAGATGGCGATCTTGAACTTGCGCGGCAGGAACAGGAACTCCGGGTTGATGGTCGACCACTGGCGCAGGATCTCGGCCAGCGGACGCGGGTCGAGCAGCTCGTCGGCCGCAACCCCGGCGAAGGCCTCGGTGGTGATGTTGCGCACGCAGTTGCCGGAGGTCTGGATGGCATGCATCTCGACCTCGGCCAGGCGCTGGAGGATGTCCGGCACCTGGGCCAGCTCGATCCAGTTGAACTGGATGTTCTGGCGGGTGGTGAAATGGCCGTAGCCGCGATCGTACTCGCGAGCGATCAGCGCCAGGGTGCGCAGCTGGCGGGCGCCGAGGGTGCCATAGGGAATGGCCACGCGCAGCATGTAGGCGTGCTTTTGCAGGTACAGGCCATTTTGCAGGCGCAGGGGCAGGAACTCTTCCTCACTGAGTTCGCCGGCCATGAAGCGCTGCACCTGATCGCGAAACTGCGCCACGCGCTCGAACACCAGCGCACGGTCATACTCGTCATATTGATACATGGTTCGGACCTCATCACGGAGGCCCTTACTATGGCGCCGGGGTGTACTGGGTTACAGATTCAGGTTGGCGGGATTAATACGGATCAGTGGCGATCACGGCTCCAGGCCGATCCCGCGCAGAATCACGCTGGTCACTGTCTGCACCGCCCGCTCGAACTGCAGGTCGCTGAGCGGCTGATGGTCGTTGAGCAAGCCGACCTGGTGGCTGAAGTCGGCATAGTGCTGGGTCGAGGCCCAGATCATGTACAGCAGCCCCGACGGCTCCACCGCCAGGATGCGACCGTCGTCGATCCACTGGCGGATCTTGGCTTCTTTCATCTTCGCCCAGTCATACAACGGATCGTCCAGGGCAGCCCCGAGGTTGGGGGCACCGTGGATGATCTCGTTGGCCCAGACCTTGGAGCCGTAGGGCCGCGTGCGCGAATGGTTCATTTTGGCGCGGATGTAGGTGGACAGCACGATGCGCGGGTCATCGTAGAGTTCGAAGCACAAGGCGTCCTGCTTCCACACGTCCAGCAGGCCGAACAACACCGCCTGGTACAGCTCGGCCTTGGTGCTGAAGTAGTAATGCACATTGCTGCGCGGCAGTTGCGCCGCCTCGGCGATATCGGCCATGGCCGTGCCGGCGAAGCCCTTTTCGGCAAAGACCTGCTCGGCCGCCAGGAGGATGTTGTCAACATTGCGTTGACGAATGCTGAGCTTGTGCCGGGTCATGACCAGATCCATTGCGACTGACACTGCAAGGCTATCATCTGGCTTGGAGGATTCGTGCGGCACAGGCAAAAAAGTTGTGCTGGCGCAGGGATGTTTCCCACACAGCACTGTCGCAATACTGCAGCCCTCACCTTCAACAGCCCTTCACGAGGAGCCTCTCCATGTCCATTCCCCTGCTCGGCCTCGGTACGTTCCGTCTCAAGGACCAGGTGGTGATCGATTCGGTCACCCAGGCGCTGGAACTCGGCTACCGGGCCATCGATACCGCACAAATCTACGGTAACGAGGCCGAGGTCGGCCAGGCCATCGCCGCCAGTGGCGTGGCCCGCGATCAACTGTTCCTGACCAGCAAGATCTGGACCGAGAACCTGGGCGCCGACAAGCTGATCCCGAGCCTCAAGGACAGCCTGCACAAAATGCGCACCGACCACCTGGACCTGACCCTGATCCACTGGCCATCGCCCCAGAGCGCCGTGCCGGTCGGCGAGTTCATGGGTGCCCTGGCCGAAGCTCGCGACCAGGGCCTGACCCGCCAGATCGGCGTGTCCAACTTCACCATCGACCTGCTGCGCCAGGCCATCGCGGTGGTCGGCAAGGCGGCCATCGCCACCAACCAGATCGAACTGCACCCCTACCTGCAAAACCGCAAGCTGGTAGGTTTCATGCAGGAGCAAGGCATTGCCGTGACCTCCTACATGACCCTGGGTTATGGCAAGGTCCTGCAGGATCCGGTCATCCAGGCGATCGCCACGCAGCACGGCGCCACCCCGGCACAGGTAACCCTGGCCTGGGCCATGCAACTGGGCTATGCGGTGATCCCGTCCTCGACCCGTCGCGAAAACCTGGCTGGCAACCTCAAGGCCCGCGATCTCAGGCTGAGCGAGCAGGACATGGCCCGCATCCAGGCCCTCGACAGCGGCCTGCGCCTGACCGACCCGCAAGGCCTGGCACCGGCCTGGGACTAACCCTGGTCGCTGCAGACCTCAGCCAGCTTCAGGTACTGCAAGGTGTGCTGCTGGCCAGCCGAGTCGATATAGACCATGCGGGCCTGCACCACATCGCAGAGCTCGGTGGCCGGCTCGCTCATCTGCACGACGCGGGCGATATCCAGCGGCATGCCGTAGTGGTACACGGCGACGGATTCGGACGCCTGGGCAGAGGCAGTCAACACCAGCCCGAGGGCCAACAGAGTTCGCAGGTACATGGCGACGCTCCTGTGTGCGCAAGAGGTTCGCCGACGTGCCGGAGAACCCCGACCTCTAAAGTGTGGCGCGCCTGGGCCGGGGCGTCGGCCCAGGGGATCAACGGTTATCGGGAAATCGGGTACTCTCGACGTCAGACACTGGCGCCTGGACCCTCATGGAACTTCACATCAGCCTGCACGGCAGCAAAGGCCTGGCCGAACAGCTCTACCGGCAACTGCGCGACGGCATCGACAGCGGTCGCCTGGCCGCCGGCACCCAGCTGCCGCCGACCCGGCTGTTGGCCGAACAGCTGGGCGTTTCCCGCAAGACCGTGGCCGAGGCCTACTCGCGCCTGACCTACGACAACCTGCTCAGCGGCCAGGTCGGCAAGGGCACCTTCATCACCCCGGCCCCGACCCGCGCCGCCGCACCGACCCCGGACATTCCCCTGGCCAGCGCCGCAACCCTGGCCAAGTGGCGTTCGCGTGCCAGCCTGATGAAGGACCTGGCGGCCAGCACCCTGCGCTACGACTTCATCGGCGGCGCCTCGAGCAAGACGCAGTTTCCCTTCGATGACTGGCGCCGCTGCAACCAGTACGCGCTGCGCCAGATTCGCCAGGGCAGTGCCCGCTACGCCGCCCACCAGGGCCTGCCAGAGCTGCGCGAAGCCATCGCCCGGCATATCGCCTTCGCGCGCGGCGTGCGTTGCACCAGCCAGGATGTGCTGGTGTGCAATGGTGCCCAGCAGGCCCTGGACCTGCTCGCCCGGGTGCTGATCGAGCCAGGGTGCCGGGTGGCCATGGAAGATCCCGGCTACACCCCGGCGCGCCAGCTGTTCCTGGCCCAGGGCGCCGACCTTCAGTATGTGCCGGTGGATGATGAAGGCATGTGCGTGGAGCAGATCGCCGACGGCACCCGGCTGATCTACGTCACCCCCTCGCACCAGTTCCCCCTGGGCATGCCCATGAGCCCGGCGCGGCGCGAGGCCCTGCTGGCGCGGGCGGCGGCGCTGGGGGCGATCGTCATCGAAGACGACTACGACAGCGAGTTCCGTTACCAGGGACGGCCCACCGACTCGCTGCAGAGCCTGGACCGCCATGGCCTGGTGGCCTATGTCGGGACCTTCTCCAAGACCCTGCTGCCGGAGTTGCGCCTGGGCTATGCGATCGTGCCGCCCGCCGTGCTGGAGGCGCTGTGCATCGCCAAGCAACTGAGCGACTGGCACACCCCGACCCTCAACCAGTGGGCCCTGGCCCGCTTCATCAGCGAGGGCTCGCTGCTCAAGCACATCCGCCGCGTGCATGAGGTCTATGCCGCCCGCCGCGAACGTATCCTCCAGCGCCTGCAGGGTGACCTGGCGCCCTGGTTCGAGGTGATTCCGGCCACTGCCGGCTATCACCTGAGCGCCCTGGCCAAGGGCGACCTGGACATACAATTCGTCATCGACATGGCGCGCAAGGTCGAGGTCGGCCTGTACGCCCTGGCGCCCTTCTATGCCCAGGCCCCGGTGCGCCAGGGCTTGCTCCTGGGCTTTGGCGCCATCGACCTGCTGGACATCGACCCGGCCCTGGACCGCTTGCGCGACACCTTGCAGACCCTGGGCTGATTGGCCTCCACGCAAATGACGCAATTGGCTATTCGGCCTGTGCAGGCACGGCGCTAAGGTAGCGCCATCACCGCCTGATGCGGAACTGACAGGAGAGCAAGATGAGCAATCGTATCGAATGGGCCAAACACGCACCCGAAGCCTACAAGGCCATGGTCGGCCTGGAAATGGTCCTGGCCAAGTCGGGACTTGAGAACTCCCTGCTGGAGCTGGTGCGCCTGCGCGCCTCGCAGATCAATGGCTGCGCCTACTGCGTCAATATGCATGCCAATGATGCGCGCAAGGCCGGGGAAACCGAGGCGCGCCTGCAGACCCTGTGCGTCTGGGAAGAAACCAGCTACTTCACCCCCCGCGAGCGCGCCGCCCTGGCCTGGGTCGAGAGCCTGACCCGCCTGCCCGACCTGCATGCACCGGAGCACCAGTACCGCGCCCTGCTCGAACACTTCAGCGAAGCCGAAGTGGCCAACCTGACCCTGGCCATTGCCACCATCAACGCCTGGAACCGCTTCGGCGTCGGCTTTGCCATGATCCCGGGTTGATCCTCTGTAGGAGCGGGCTTGCCCCGCGAATGCGATGTGATTGACACACCGCATTCGCGGGGCAAGCCCGCTCCTACCGTCAGCCAGCCGGCGTCGGCATCACCGGTGGCACGTACTGTAGCGTGGTGCCCAAGGCCCAGAGCAGGACCAGCACCAGCGGAATGTGCACCAGCAACTGCACGAACGAGAAGCCGATCAGGTCGCGCGCCTTCAGGCCCAGCACACCCAGCAGCGGCAGCATGTAGAACGGGTTGATCAGGTTCGGCAGCGCCTCGGCGGCGTTGTAGATCTGCACCGCCCAGCCCAGGTGGTACTGCAGGTCATTGGCCACCAGCATCACGTACGGCGCTTCAATGATCCACTTGCCTCCACCCGACGGGATGAAGAAGCCCAGCACCGCCGAATACACCCCCATCAGCAACGCATAGGTGTCGTGGGAGGCGATCTGCACGAAGAAGGTGGAAATGTGGTGGGCCAGGGTCTGCGCATCCACGCCCTTGACCTGGGTGAGGATCGCGGCGATCGAGCCATACAGCGGGAACTGGATCAGCACCCCGGTGGTGGTCGGCACGGCGCGGCCCACCGCATCGAGGAAGCTGCGCGGGCGCCAGTGCAGCAAGGCACCGAGCATGATGAACAACAGGTTGTAGGTATTGAGCCCGGAAATCGCCAGGATCGCAGGCTTGGTGGCGAACTCGTTGTACAACCAACCGCCCGCCAGCACCACCAGCAGCAAGGTCAGGATCGGGCTGTATTCCAGCCACTCGCCCGGCCGCGTGCGCTGCGGCGGCGGTGGCGCCGAGAAGCTCGGGTCGACCCCACAGGCTTCGGCGCTGCGGGCACTGCCCGGCCCCGGCGCAGTAGCGTAAGCCACCACCAGAGACACCACCACCAACGCGGCGAGCATCACCCCGGACTGCCAGAGAAAGATGGTATCGGTGAACGGGATCACCCCGGTGATCGCCAGGATCGACGGCGGCAGGCTGGCCGGGTTGGCTTGCAACTGCGCGGCCGAGGACGACAGGCCCAGGGCCCAGACGGCGCCAAGGCCCAGGTAAGCGGCGGCGCCGGCGGCGCGGTAGTCCATTTTCAGGTCGCTGCGACGCGCCAGGGCACGCACCAGCAGGCCGCCGAACACCAGCGACAGGCCCCAGTTGAGCAAGGACGCCAGCATCGAGATCAGCGCCACCCAGCACACCGCCGAGCGACCATTTTTCGGCAGGCGCGCCAGGCGGTCGATCAGTTTGACCGCCGGTGGCGAACTGGCCACCACATAACCGCCGATGACCACGAAGGCCATTTGCATGGTGAAGGGAATCAGGCTCCAGAAACCGTCGCCAAAGGCCTTGGCGGTGTCCAGGGGCTTGGCGCCCATGGCCAGGGCGGCGACGGACACCAGCACCACCGCCAGGGCGGCGAACACCCAGGAATCGGGGAACCAGCGTTCGGCCCAGTTCGAGCAACGCAGGGCAAAGCGGGCTGAGCGGCTGTCTTGGATTTCAGCGGCCACGAGGAACTTCCTTTTATTGGTTTTATTTGAAACGACAAAGGCCTCATCGCGGGGCAAGCCCGCTCCTACAAGGAATGCGTGGTTCCCTGTAGGAGCGGGCTTGCCCCGCGATGAGGCCCCAAAAGGCGTGTTTAGAACGTCATTTCTTTAACGTCGTCCGCCACGATCAGCTTGCCAGCGGTCTTCTCGATGATTTCCTCAACCGACACCCCAGGCGCGGTCTCGCGCAGGATGAAGGCGCCGTTCTCGATCTCAAGGTAAGCAAGGTCGGTCAGCACCTTGCGGATGCAGCCGGCGCCGGTCAGCGGCAGGCTGCAACGCGTCAGCAGCTTGGACTCGCCGTCCTTGGAGGCGTGGGTCATGGTGACAATGATGTTGTCGGCACCCGCGACCAGGTCCATGGCGCCGCCCATGCCCTTGACCAGTTTGCCGGGGATCATCCACGAGGCGATGTTGCCTTCCACGTCCACTTCGAAGGCGCCGAGTACGGTGAGGTCGACGTGACCGCCACGGATCATGGCGAAGGATTCGGCCGAGCTGAAGATCGACGCGCCACGACGGGCGGTCACGGTCTGCTTGCCGGCGTTGATCATGTCGGCGTCCAGCTGCCCTTCGGTCGGGAATTCACCCATGCCCAGCAGGCCGTTTTCCGATTGCAGCATCACGTCCATATCGGCCGGGACGTAGTTGGCCACCAGGGTCGGAATGCCGATGCCGAGGTTGACGTAGTAGCCGTCCTTGAGTTCGCGGGCGACGCGCTGGGCCATTTGTTCGCGGGTAAGTGCCATGGTCAGGATCTCTTTGTTGTTCTGTTGGGGATGGCTCAGGCCTTGACGGTGCGCTTTTCGATGCGCTTCTCGAAGGTGCCGACGATCACCCGGTCGACATAGATACCCGGGGTGTGGATCTCGGTGGGCAGCAGCACACCCGGCTCGACGATCTCTTCGACCTCGACCACGGTGATCTTGCCGGCGGTGGCGGCCAGCGGGTTGAAGTTCTGCGCGGTGTTGCGGTACACCACGTTGCCGTAATGGTCGGCCTTCCAGCCCTTGACGATGGCAAAGTCGCCGGTGATGGCTTCTTCGAGGATGTACTTGCGGCCATTGAACTCGCGCACTTCCTTGCCTTCGGCTACCGGGGTGCCGTAGCCGGTGGCGGTGAAGAAGGCCGGGATGCCGGCGCCGCCGGCGCGCATTTTCTCGGCCAGGGTGCCTTGCGGGGTGAGTTCCACTTCCAGCTCGCCGCTGAGCAGTTGGCGCTCGAACTCGGCGTTCTCGCCCACGTAGGAGGCGACCATCTTGCGGATCTGGTGATCTTCGAGCAGCACGCCCAGGCCGAAGCCGTCGACGCCGCAGTTGTTGGAGACCACGGTCAGGCCCTTGACGCCACGACGCTTGATTTCGTTGATGAGGTTTTCCGGGATGCCGCACAGGCCGAAACCACCGGCCAGTACCGTCATGTTGTCGGTCAGGCCTTCAAGAGCCTGTTCATAGGTTGCTACGCGCTTGTCCAGTCCGGCCATGCTGATCCGCCTTTTGTAGTTGTTGAACCGACAGGGGTGTCGGCGAGCGTTTGCGCCATCTTCACCCCGTTAAACTTATTTGTTAATTTTGTTTTTATGATCATTTGATTTGCTTTTCAAAAGAATAGAGCCAAGCCGATGAACGTCAAACAGTTGCGCGCCTTCGTCGCCGTTGCCAAATTCCAGAGCTTCGCCCAGGCCGGTGAGTACCTGCACCTGTCGCAGCCGGCCCTGAGCCTGACCATCAAGGGCCTGGAAGACAACCTCGGCGGCGCCCTGCTCAGCCGCACCACCCGCAGCGTCAGCCTGACCCCCGAGGGCGAGGTGCTGCTGCCGCTGGCCCGGCAACTGCTGGCCGACTGGGAAAACACCGAGGAGCTGTTGCGCCAGCGCTTCACCCTGCAGTTGGGGCGGGTGTCCATCGCCGCCATGCCGGCCTATGCCGGCAACCTGCTGCCGGCGGCGCTCAAGGTCTTCCGCCAGCGCTACCCGCGGGTCAACGTCACGGTGCACGACGTGATCAACGAACAGGTACTGGAACTGGTGCGCCATCGCCGGGTGGAACTGGGCATCGGCTTCGAGCCCGAGGCCAGCGAACCGATGCTGTTCAAGCCGCTGTACCTGGACCGCTTCGTTGCCGTGGTGCCGGCCGATTCGCCCCTGGCCAGCCAGGCCCAGGTCAGTTGGCGTGAACTGCTGGCCGAGGACTTCATCGCCCTGCAACGGCCGTCGGCGGTGCGTCTTTTGCTGGAGCAGCACCTGGCGGCCGAACATGGCAAGCTGGCGGTGGCCTTCGAGAGCCACCAGTTGTCGACCATCGGCCGCATGGTCGCCAACGGCCTGGGGGTCAGTGCGGTGCCGGCCCTGTGCATCGGCCAGATGGAAGAACTCGGCGCGCGCTGCGTGACCCTGGTCGAGCCACGCATCGAACGGCGCATTGGCGTCAGCCTGCTGGCCGACCATAAACTTTCGGCAGCAGCCCAGGCGCTGCTCGAGGTGCTGCAGGAACATACCCGATCCCAGGAGGTGACATGCGTACAGTGAAGTTTGCCGACAAAACGGTCCCGGCCATCGGCCAGGGCACCTGGTACATGGGCGAAGACCCGGGCCAGCGCAGCCGCGAGGTGGCCGCCCTGCAGCAGGGCATCGAGCTGGGCCTGAGCCTGATCGACACCGCCGAGATGTATGCCGAAGGCGGCGCCGAGCAGGTGGTGGGCCAGGCCATTGCCGGGCGTCGCGAGCAGGTGTTCCTGGTCAGCAAGGTCTACCCCCACAACGCCAGCCGCAAGGGCGTGCCTGCCGCTTGTGAACGCAGCCTCAAACGCCTGGGCACCGACTACATCGACCTGTACCTGCTGCACTGGCGTGGCCAGTATCCGCTGGAAGAAACCGTCGATGCCTTCGAACGCTTGCGCGAGGCGGGCAAGATCGGCCGCTGGGGCGTTTCGAACTTCGATGTCGACGACCTGCGTGAACTGCACAACCCCGACTGCGCCACCAACCAGGTGCTGTACAACCCGGCCCAGCGCGGCATCGAATTCGACCTGCTGCCCTGGAGCCGGCAACGCCAGTTGCCGACCATGGCCTATTGCCCGCTGGCCCAGGCCGGCCGCCTGCTCAAGCACCCGACCCTGATGGAAATCGCCGAGCGGCACGGCGCCACTGCGGCCCAGGTCAGCCTGGCCTGGGTCACCCGCCAGGCCGACGTCATCGCCATTCCCAAGGCCGTGGATCCCGAGCATGTGCGCCGCAATGCCGCGGCGGCCAGCCTGACGCTCAGCAGTGAAGATTTGCGTGCCATCGACCGGGCCTTCCCGGCGCCTACGCGCAAGCAGGCGCTGGCGATGGTCTGATTCTGGTCCCATCGCAGGCTTCGCCAGCTCCCACAACAACCGGGAGATACCGAGAATCATTGTGGGAGCCGGCAGCGCCGGCGATGGGCTGCACAGCAGCCCGCTCTTCAGTGGAAATCCCTGCTGCGCACATCCAGCCCCTGAAGCAATTCGCTGAGATCCTCCAGGCGTTGGGCAATCAGGTGACGCACCCCGCTCTCACTCTCAAGCCGCCCGCTCACCCGCATCAACCTCGCCCCCACCAGGGCCCGCCGCTGACGCTCGGCCAGGTCGCGCCAGACCACCACGTTGACATTGCCAAACTCATCCTCAAGGGTCACGAAGGTCACTCCGCTGGCCGTCCCCGGGCGCTGGCGCCCCGTCACCAGGCCCGCCACGCTGACTTTGTCGCCATGCTCTGCCGCTTCCAGCGCCCGGGAGCTACGGCAGCCCAGGACATCGAGACGGCGGCGCAGCAGGGTCAGCGGATGGGGACCCAGGGTGGTGCCGACACTGGCGTAATCGGCGAACAGGTCTTGCGCGACCGTCGGTTGCGGCAAGTCGACCGGCGCCTCTTGCGGGGCCTCGATACCGGCGAACAACGGCAACTGCGCCTGCACCGCCGCCACGCTCCAGCGTGCCCGGTAACGGTCGCTGGCCAGCCCACGCAGGGCGCCGGCATCGGCCAGCAGTTCGCGGGCGCGGGCATCGAGTTGCGCGCGCAGGCACAGGTCGCTGACATCGCGCCAGCCTTGCTCGCCACGGGCCTGCTCGATGCGCCGGGCATCGGCCTCTCGAAAGCCGCGGATCTGTCGCAGGCCCAGGCGCAGGGCCAGGGCCTGCCCTGCCCCCGGCTCCAGGCTGCAGTCCCAGTCGCTGTGGCAGGCATCCACCGGACGGATCTCGATGCGATGCCGGCGGGCATCCTGAAGGATCTGGTCGGGGCTGTAGAAGCCCATGGGCCAGCTGTTGATCAGCGCGCAGGCGAAGATCGCCGGTTCATGGCACTTGAGCCAGCAACTGGCGTAGGTCAGCAAGGCGAAGCTGGCGGCATGGGACTCGGGAAAGCCATAGCTGCCAAAGCCCTTGATCTGCTCGAAGATGCGCTCGGCGAATTCAAGGCTGTAGTCGTTGTCGAGCATGCCACGGATCAGCCGCTCGCGGTGCGGCTCCAGGCCGCCGTGGCGCTTCCAGGCGGCCATGGCCCGGCGCAACTGGTCGGCCTCGCCCGCCGAATAACCGCCCGCGACCATGGCCAGTTCCATCACCTGTTCCTGGAACAGCGGCACGCCCAGGGTGCGCTCGAAAACCTTTTTCAGGGCCGGTGACGGGTAGCTCACCGGCTCCAGCTGCTGCCGCCGACGCAGGTAAGGGTGGACCATGTCACCCTGGATCGGCCCGGGGCGGACGATGGCCACTTCGATCACCAGGTCGTAGAAGTTCTTCGGTTTGAGCCGCGGCAGCATGGCCATCTGCGCCCGCGATTCGATCTGGAACACGCCGACGGTGTCGGCGCGGCCGATCATTTCATAGGTGGCGGCGCAGTCGGCCGGGATCTTCGCCAGGGTCAGCTCCCGACCACGATGGCGGTACAGGAGATCGAAACAACGGCGCAAGGCACTGAGCATGCCCAGGGCAAGGATATCGACCTTGAGCAGGCCGACCAGGTCGAGGTCGTCCTTGTCCCACTGGATCACCGTACGCCCGTCCATGGCGGCGTTCTCCACCGGCACCAGGCAGTCCAGCGGCTGCTCGGAAATCACGAAGCCGCCCGGGTGCTGGGACAGGTGCCGGGGAAAGCCGATCAGCTCGCCGGTCAGCGCCAGCACCCGGCGCAGCAAGGGGCTGCCTGGGTCGAAGCCGGCTTCTCGCAATTGCTCGACCGGCGGCAGGCGATCGCTCCAGCGCCCGCAGCAGTCGGCCAGGGCATTGATCTGCGCCACCGGCAGGCCCAACACCCGGGCGATGTCGCGCACCGCACCAGCGGCATGGTAGGTGCTGGCCACGGCGGTCAGGGCCGCACGGTGGCGACCGTAGCGGCTGAACACGTACTGCAGGACTTCTTCGCGACGCTCATGTTCGAAGTCGACGTCGATGTCCGGAGGTTCATCACGCTCGCGGGACAGGAAGCGCTCGAACAACAGGTGACTGCGCATCGGGTCCAGCTCGGTGATGCCCAGCACGTAGCACACCACCGAGTTGGCCGCCGAACCGCGCCCCTGGCAGAGGATGCCCTGGCCCCGGGCAAAGTTGACGATGTCGTGGACCGTGAGGAAGTAACTCTCGTAGTTCAGCTCGGCAATCAGCGCCAGCTCATGTTCCAGGGCATCGCGCGCCTTCTGCTCGATCCCCCCGGGCCAGCGCCAGCCTTGCCCCTGCTCGCACAGGTGGCGTAGCCAGGCCGTGGCGGTCTGGCCTGCGGGCACCAGTTCGCGGGGGTACTGGTAGCGCAACTGGCTCAGGTCGAAACGGCAACGTGCGGCGATGCGCAGGGTTTCTTCGAGCAAGGCCGGCGGGTACAGCTCGGCCAGCTGCGCCAGGGGGCGCAGGTGACGTTCGCCATTGGCGAACAGACGCTGCCCGGCCTCGGCCACGGTGCAGTGATAGCGGATGGCGGTCATGCTGTCCTGCAGGGCGCGTCGGCCCCGGGCATGCATGTGCACGTCACCGGCGGCCACCGCCGGGATGCCGAGGTCGGCGGCCAGGCTCAGCCGTTGCTGCAACTGCAGCCCGTCGTCGGCGCCGCGGTGCAGTTCCACAGCCAGCCACAGGCGTTCGGCGAAGCGCTCGCGCAGCCAGCCGCCCGTGGCCAGGTCCTGCTCGTCACCCTCGGGCAGCCACAAGGCCAGCAGGCCGTCCAACGGTGCATCGAAGTCCTCGCGCAGCAACCGGTAGGCGCCCTTCTGCGCCCGTCGCCGGCCCAGGGTGATCAGCCGGCACAGCTGCTGGTAGCCGGCCAGGTCCTGGACCAGCAGCACCAGCTTGGGGCCGTCGTGCAGACACACTTCGCTGCCGACGATCAGTGGCAATTCCACCGCCCTGGCCGCCTGCCAGGCGCGGACGATGCCGGCCAGGGTGCACTCGTCGGTGATCGCCAGGGCCCGGTAGCCCTGCTGGCGGGCACGTTCGAACAGCTCCCGGGCGCTGGAGGCGCCGCGCTGGAAGCTGAAGTTCGACAGGCAGTGCAGCTCGGCGTACCCCTGGGGCGTGCTCATGCGAACCACCCCTGCAGCCACAACGGGCCGTCCTCACCGAGGTTGCGGTAGGCCCAGGCGTACAGCCCGGCCGGGGTTTGCACCCGGTAGTAATCGCGGCGCACATCGCCGCCATCCCACCAGCCGGATTCGATCCGCTCGGCGCCGGCCAGCAGCGTCACGCCCACCCCGGGCAAGGCCTGGGGCTCGGCCAGCAGCCAGCCCGGACGCGGCGCCGTCAGGGTCGGCGCGGGCTTCGACACGCCGTCCAGGCGCCAGGCGCACTCGGGGCGGTGATCGGCCTCGGCCGCCAGGCTGCGCACCGCGCCATCGCCCAGGCGTGCACGCAAGCGTTCGCGCAGTTGCTCCCAGGGTTGGTTCTGCTGCGGGCGCGGGTCGAACAGTTCGCTGTGCTGCGGCACGAAGGCCGGCAGGTCGTCGGCCAGCAGACGCAGGTTACGCACCGGTGCGCCCAGTTGCAGTTGTTCAAGGCGTCCACGGGCCAGTTCGAAGAGCATCAGCGGGTCACGCTCGGCCGCCAGCAGGCCGACCACCACGCAGGTATCCGGCCCCTCGGCGTGCTCCAGGTGCAGGGTAAAGCGTTGCACGCCGCAGTCGCGACCGGCCAGGAAGGCGGCCAGGTCGTTGATCAGCCGGCGCAGCGGAAACAGCAGGGCCTGGTGCGACTCGACATCGAAGTTCAGCTCCAGGCGGGCATCGAAACGATCGGGCGGCAGGTAGAACGCCAAGGCCATCGGTCGCACGCCCAATAGGCGATCCAGGTGCAGCTGCACCGCGGCGGCAAAGCGCCGGGCCAGGGCCTCGCGTGGCAGCGCCATGACCTGGCCGAGCCGGCACAGGCCCATGCGCGCAAAGGCGCTGGCCGCTTCCGCCGGCAGGCCGACCCGTTCGATGGGCAACTGTTCGAGGGCGGCGCGGGTCTGCTCCGGGCTATCGAGCGCCAGACCATCGTGACAGTTGGCGAGCATGCGCGCCGCCACCGGGTTGCTGGCCAGGACAATACGGTGACGAAAGCCCAAGGCCCGGAGCTCGGCGCGCAGGCGTGCCTCGAACGCAGGCCAGGGCCCGAACAGGCCCAGGCTGGATTCGACCTCCAAGAGCAGCACCCGCGGGTAGTGCAGGCTGACCTGGGAACTGAAACGATAGGCCCAGGCGGCGAGCAGTTGCTGCAACGGCTCGATGGCCGCCGGGTCATGCTCGACGCAGGTGAAGTGCCCGGCCAGCGACTGGGCCGTGGTCAGTGGTTGGCCGGCGCGCAGGCCAAGGGCCGCCGCAGCCGGGTTGACCGCCTGCAGCACCCGGCGCTGGGCCGGGCCGCTGAGCAGCACCAGCGGCGCGTCGGGGTCGTCGCGGCCACGCAGCACGGCGTCGAGCGCCAGCTGCGGCAGCAGGATACAGGCCCAGAGCATGGCCCATCAGCCTCGCCCGGGGCAGGCAATCGGCGCGGCCGGGGCAAGGCCGCCACGGCACTTGAGCACCCGCCACTGGGCCGGGCGCGCATCCACGGCAATGCGCAACGCCGCTGGCGAAGGGTTGAGCGCCGCTTGCTGCGGGCGGCAGGCAAAGGCCAGGGTCTGGCCGCTTTCGGCGGCCACCTGCAAACGGCGCAAGGCACGGTCGTCAGCCTTGTGCGGCCAGCACAGCACCGCACCACAGCTGCCCGAGCGCAGGCACTGCTCGGCAGCCCAGAGCACCTCGGCCGGCGCCGCCTGCACCAGGCTCAGCTGGCGCAGGTCGACGCCGGCGGCCTGCCAGGCCGGTGCGTAGGGAATGAACGGCGGCGTGACCAGCACCACCCGCTCGCCGCTGGCGGTCAGCCGCGCCAGACTCGGCCAGAGCAACTGCAGCTCGCCACAGCCTTCGGCGGCCAGCAACAACTCGGTCAGCGCGCCGGCTGGCCAGCCCCCGCCCGGCAGTGCCGCATCCAGCGCCGCATGGCCGGTGGGCTGCAGGCCCTGGGGCCGCGCCTGGGGACGGCCCTTCCAGACCCGCTGCTGGTCCAGCAGGCCGTCGAGGCTGAGTACCGCGCCCATCAGCCGCGCCTCACCAGGCCACAAAACACGCCTTCGATGACGAAGTCATGGCCGGGGCCGACCTCGATCGGCGCATAGGCCGGGTTGCGCGGCAGCAGACGGTACTGCCCGGTGCCGAGTCGCTCGAAGCGCTTGATGGTCACCTCGCCGTCGAGGCGGGCGACGATGATCTGCCCGTCACGGGCCTCGGCCTGCTGGCGGATGCCGACCAGGTCGCCGTCAAGGATGCCGTCATCGATCATCGAGTCGCCGCGCACCTTGAGCAGGTAGTCGGGCGAGCGGCTGAACAAGTGCGCATCGAGCATCAGTTGCTCATGGATATCGACGTCCGGCCCGATCGGCCGGCCGGCCGCCACCTGGCCCAGCACCGGAATCTCCAGTACCTCGGGCCGGCGCAGCGCCCCGGCCAGGCGAATGCCTCGCGCCTGGTTGGGCGTGACCTCGATGAAACCGGCCTCGCACAGGGCCTGGATATGCTTGCGCGCCACGCTGCGCGAGGCAAAGCCGAAGGCCGTGGCGATATCGGCCAGGCTCGGTGGCTGGCCATGGTCGGCGATGCGCTCGCGGATGAAGGCGAGGATGGCGTTGCGTTTGGGCGATAATCTGTTCATGGAGTACATTTGTACTCTTTTCTGCGCACACTGACCAGCCCCCTCGATCGGGTTATGATCAGCGGCCCCTGCCTGGATACCCGCAATGCTTGAAGCCCTGCTGTTCGACCTCGACGGAACCCTGACCGATACCGACAGGCTCCACCTGCTGGCCATGCAACAGCTGTTGCGCGAAGACGGCCGGGAGCTGACCGAAGCACAGTTCGACGCCCACATCAGCGGCCGGGCCAACGCCGAGCTGTGCCGCTACCTGTTCCCCGACCGCCCGGTAGCCGAGCACCGGCTGTTCGCCGATCGCAAGGAAGCGCGCTTTCGCGCCCTGTCGCCCACCCTCGAGCCCACCGCCGGGCTGCTGCGCCTGCTCGCCCATGCCGAGCAGCGCGGTATCGGCATGGCCGTGGTCACCAACGCCCCACGGGCCAATGCCGTGCACATGCTAGGGGCCATGGGCCTGGATGGGCGTTTCGAACACGTGCTGGTGGCCGAGGAGCTGCCCCGGGCCAAGCCCGACCCCTTGCCCTATCTCACCGGTCTTGAACGCCTGCAGGCCTCGCCGGCCCACGCCCTGGCTTTCGAGGATTCGGTACCGGGAGTGACCGCCGCCAGCCGCGCCGGAATCTTCACCGTCGGCCTGTCCACCAGCCAGGCGCCCGAAGCCCTGCTTGAGGCCGGGGCGCAGTTGGTGGTGGCGGATTTCGAGGATGCGCGCCTGTGGGCGCTGATCGAACGGATGTCTCTGTAGGAGCGGCGGTGCGACCTGCTCCCACAAAGACAGTAGCGTGCGCCGATTACGCTGGCGCTATTTGCCGGCCCCCTTCCCGATCAGCACGCCATCGAGCGTCTGCCCGTAGAGATTGATCCCGTCGTTGACGTGGTACTTGAGGCGGGTTTTCTCGACCGAGCCGTCCACCAGGCGCGGGTCCTGGGGCCGCTCATGGCGGTTGATGAACGCGGCGACATCCCAGGCCTGCTGGTCGCTCAGGCTGCCGGGCTTGCCCAGGGGCATGTTGTACTTGATAAAGGAGGCGGCGGTGTTGATCCGGTGCATCCCGGCCCCCCAGTTGTACGACTCCTTGCCCCAGAGTGGCGGCATCACATAGTCCTGGGCCACTTTCTGGCCCTGGCCTTCGGCGCCATGACAGATCGCACATTGCTGCTGGTAGACCTGCTCGCCCCGCTTGAAGTCATAGCCTTGCGCTGGCTGCGACACCTCGGGATAGCCCCGCCCCGGCGCTTCCACACCAATGGGCGCCTTGCTCGCCAGCCAGTAGGCATAGACCGACAGCGCCGTCATCTGCGGGCTGTCGGCGGCCGGTGGCGTGCCGTTCATGCTGAACTGGAAGCAGCCCTGGATACGTTCGGCAAAGGTGTTGACCTTGTCATTTTTCTTGCGATACGCCGGGTACATGGGGTACGCCCCCCAGAGCGGCGCTGAATTGCCCAGGCGGCCCTGGTCCAGGTGGCAGTTGCTGCAGTTCAGGCCGTTGCCGACCTTGTCCGGCATCAGGCGACGGGTGTCAACGAACAGCGCGTGCCCCTCGCGAACCATCTTGCCAAACGCATTGTCCGGCAGTTCGCTTTCAGCCGGCGGAACGAAGGTCGGCGCGCTGCCCGCAGCCGACACCTGCAGTTGCGACTGGTCGTCCATGGCAATGGGGGCGGCCTGGGCGCTGCCCAGGGCCAGGGACAAGGCTGCGAAGGTCATCAGGTTCATGGTTTGCCTCCCTGGCTGGCGGGGCTGGCAAAGTAGTTGGCCACCGCTTTGATCTCCTCATCGCTCATGGCCTTGGCCACGCCCGCCATCAGTTGGTTCGGATCATTGTGGCGACTGCCGTCGCGCCAGGCATTGAGCTGCGCCACCAGATAGGCGGCAGGCTGATGGGCCAGCGGCGGAAAGTGGTTGCCCACCCCGGCGCCCCCCGGGCCGTGGCATTGCACACACCCTGGCAGCTGGCGGCTCCAGTCGCCGTACAGGGCCAGTTTTTCGGTGGCATCGGTCGCCATCTGTTGCCGTCGGGTATCGGCCACAGGGTCTGCGGGCATGGCCGCCAACGTGGCAGTGACCGCCTGGACCTCCTCATCGCTGAGGGCCTTGGCCAGGGGTTCCATGATCGGGTTCTTGCGACTGCCGTCACGGAAATCGTGCAATTGCTTGCTCAGGTAGGCGGCCGGCAACCCGGCCAGGCGCGGAAAACCGGCGGCGGCCATGCCCTTGCCGTCGGCACCATGGCACCCCAGGCACGCCATGGCGGCGGGGTTCTGCCCACCCTGGCTGAAGATTTTCTGGCCATCTGCGGCGTGAACTGCACCTGCTGAACATAACAGCAGGCTACTGATCAGGATGCGATCCAGCGGGATCATCACGGACTCCATTCTCTTGTTATAAGCTTAAACTTATTGTTTATAAGCCTATGGATAGTAGGACTTACCAGTCCTCAGCTACAACAACGAAAATGGCAATTTGCCGGCTGAAACGATCAGCCCGGCTGCCGGGCCGACGGCCTCAGCCGGATATGCAGTGCGTAGCCGCCGTCTTCACGTCACCCAGGCGCAGCGGGAAGTTGTTCAAGCGCTCGTACAACTTGATGCTGCTGCCGCTACCCCGCTCATTGATGTCCACCACAGCGGCAGGCCCGTCACCGACCTTTTGTGGTACCACCAGGCGCACGCCGCCGTCATGAAAGGGTTCGACCGCCAGCGGGCCACGGGTTTCAGCCAGTTGCTGCTGCACGCAATCGGCATATTCCTTGGGCTTCTTGCCGGAAATGACGCTCATGGTTTCCGGCGTACTCTCCAGTTCCGACACACTGGCACACCCGCCCAGCGTGAGTGCCAACGCTGCTACAACCCACTTCATCAAGCTACACCTCCACCACGGAAAAAGACTCTGACCGCGTCCGGGCCATTTTGCTCCCTGGATTGGCAGTTTTATCGCGGATCGGCCACGAAGGGCGACAGTGCAACCATCGATCATGGTATCGTTTTGGTTTGCCCGAAAGATCCATTGCGGAGAGCAACATGAAATTCGTACACCAGCGCGAACACCTCAACGAAGACGATATCGTCGTCATCGAGTGTTCCCAGCGCTGCAACATCCGCCTGATGAACGACGCCAACTTCCGCAGCTTCAAGAACGGCGGCCGTCATACCTACCACGGCGGTGCGTTCGACCGTTTTCCAGCGAAGATCACCGTACCCAGCACCGGGTTCTGGAACATCACCATCGACACCGTCGGCCCCAGGGCGCTGTCGGCCGTGACCAAGCCGACCTTCACCCACAAGATCAAGATCATCCGCCGTTCGTCGTCGAAACTGAGATAAGCCCATGGACCAGACCACCAAGTACGTCATCAAGTACAAGCTCGACGGCGAACGCCGTTTCGACTTCGCCCAGCTCACCAGCAATTCGCCGGAGCAGGTCCAGGCCGCCCTGGAAAAACTGCACGGCGAAGATGCCCGCAAGATCACCGACATCAAGGTGAGCAAGGCCCTGTAATCACCCCGCACAAGGAAACCAGGCATGAGCCAATGGCCGGATACCCGTCTTCTTGATCTGTTCGGCATCGAGGTGCCGATCCTGCAGGCGCCCATGGCCGGTGCTACCGGTTCGGCCATGGCCATCGAGGTCAGCAACGCCGGCGGCCTGGGCTCCCTGCCTTGTGCAACCCTGAGCCTCGAACAGATCCGCGCCGAGCTGCAGGCCTTCAGGCAAGCCAGCAACGGCCCGCTGAATGTCAATTTCTTCTGCCATACCCCGCCACAACCCGATCCGGGCCGGGCTGCAGCCTGGAAGCAGGCGCTCAAGCCCTATTATGAAGAACTGGGCGCCGACTTCGAGGCGCCCACGCCCGTATCCAACCGTGCACCGTTCGATGACGCCAGTTGCCAGCTGGTCGAAGCGTTCAAGCCCGAGGTGGTCAGTTTTCACTTCGGCCTGCCCGAGGCCAGCCTGCTGGCGCGGGTCAAGGCCACCGGCGCCAAGGTGATCTCCAGCGCCACCACGGTCGAAGAGGCCCTGTGGCTGGAGCGTAACGGCTGCGACGCGATCATCGCCATGGGCTATGAAGCCGGCGGCCATCGCGGCATGTTCCTCAGCACCGACCTCAATAGCCAGGTCGGCACCTTCGCGCTGGTTCCGCAAATTGTCGATGCCGTGAAGGTGCCGGTGATTGCCGCCGGCGGCATCGGTGACCATCGCGGTATCGTCGCCGCCCTGGCCCTGGGCGCCTCGGCGGTGCAGCTGGGTACCGCCTACCTGTTCTGCCCGCAGGCCAAGGTGTCGGCCTTTCATCGCCAGGCCCTGAACAGTGCCCGGGAAAGCGATACGGCACTGACCAACTTGTTTACCGGTCGTCCGGCCCGCGGCATCACTACGCGGATCATGGATGAACTGGGCCCCATGAGCGAACTGGCGCCCCACTTCCCCCTGGCCGGCGGCGCACTGATGCCCCTGCGGGCGATCAGTGAACCGTGCGGTAACAGCGACTTCAGTAATCTCTGGGCCGGACAGGCGCTACGCCTGGGGCGGGGTCAGTCACTGTCGGCCTTTGAGCTGACGCGCAAACTGGCGGCCGACACCCTCGCCCAGCTCAAGCGCTGAAGCAGTACTTCCCGTCTGTCGGGCTATCGCTATATAGTTGTGTATATAACGATAACCCTCAGTCCCTGGAGCCGTGTTTCATGAGTACGTGCGCACCCCGTTTCGCCCTGGCCGCCCTGGCCACTTTCATGACGTTCAACAGTGCCTGGGCCGATGAGGTCCAGGTGGCGGTCGCGGCCAACTTCACCGCGCCGATCCAGGCCATCGCCAAGGATTTCGAGAAAGACACCGGGCACAAGCTGGTTGCCGCCTATGGCGCCACCGGGCAGTTCTACGCGCAGATCAAGAACGGCGCACCGTTCGACGTCTTCCTCGCCGCCGACGACAGCACCCCGGCCAAGCTGGAAAGCGAAGGTGACAGCGTCAAGGGCTCGCGCTTCACCTACGCCATCGGCACCCTGGCCCTGTGGTCGGCCAAGCAGGGCTATGTCGATGACAAAGGCGAAGTCCTCAAGCAGAACGCATTCAAACACCTCTCCATTGCCAACCCCAAGGCTGCACCCTATGGCCTGGCTGCCACCCAGGTACTGGACAAGCTCAAGCTGACCGAAGCCACCCAGGCCAAGATCGTCGAGGGCCAGAACATCACCCAGGCCTATCAGTTCGTCTCCACCGGCAATGCCGAGCTGGGCTTCGTCGCCCTGTCGCAGATCTACAAGGACGGCAAGGTCAGCCAGGGTTCGGCCTGGATCGTCCCGGCCAGCCTGCATGAGCCGATCAAGCAGGATGCGCTGATCCTCAACAAGGGCAAGGACAACCCGGCGGCCAAGGCGCTGGTCGACTACCTCAAGGGGCCGAAGGCCGCTGCGGTGATCAAGTCCTACGGTTACGAAATCTGATGCCACTGGATGCCAGCGACCTGGGCGCCATCTGGCTGACCTTCAAACTGGCCAGCCTGACCACTCTGATTCTGTTGCTGGTCGGCACCCCCATCGCCTGGTGGCTGGCGCGCACGCGCTCCTGGCTACGCGGGCCGGTGGGCGCGGTGGTGGCGCTGCCACTGGTGCTGCCGCCAACGGTCATCGGTTTCTACCTGTTGCTGGCCCTGGGGCCCAATGGCTGGATCGGCCAGACCACCGAGGCGCTGGGGCTGGGCACTGTGGTGTTCAGTTTCAGCGGTCTGGTGATCGGCTCGGTGATCTACTCCATGCCCTTTGTGGTGCAGCCGCTGCAGAACGCCTTCAGCGCCATTGGCGAGCGTCCGCTGGAAGTGGCGGCAACCCTGCGCGCCACGCCCTGGGACAGTTTCGTCCATGTCGTGCTGCCACTGGCCCGCCCCGGGTTTATCACCGCCAGCATCCTCGGTTTCGCCCACACCGTGGGTGAGTTCGGCGTGGTGCTGATGATCGGCGGCAATATTCCCGACAAGACCCGGGTGGTCTCGGTACAGATCTTCGACCATGTCGAGGCCATGGAATACCTGCAGGCGCACTGGCTGGCCGGAGCGATGCTGGTGTTCTCCTTCCTCGTGCTGCTGGCGCTGTACTCCAGCCGCAGCGGCAAGTCGGCCTGGAGTTGAGTCATGAATAGAATGATCCATGCCCGACTCAAGGTCGCCCGTGATGATTTCGAGCTGGACGTCGACTTGCAGTTACCCGGGCGCGGCATCAGTGCCCTGTTCGGCCACTCCGGTTCCGGCAAGACCACCTGCCTGCGTTGCCTGGCCGGGCTGGAGCGCGCCCCCGAGGCCTATATCGAAGTCAACGGGCAGATCTGGCAGGACTCGCGGCGCGGGCACTTCCTGGCGCCGCACTTGCGCCCGATCGGCTATGTGTTCCAGGAGCCCAGCCTGTTCCCACACCTCTCGGTACACGGCAACCTCACCTTCGGCTGGCGGCGTATCGCCCCACAGGCACGCAAGGTCAGCCTGGACCAGGCCTGTGCGCTGCTGGGCATCGAACACTTGCTCGAGCGCAAGCCCGCCACCCTCTCCGGCGGTGAAGCACAAAGGGTGGGTATCGCCCGCGCCCTGCTCAGCAGTCCGCAACTGTTGTTGATGGACGAGCCCCTGGCAGCCCTCGACGGCCCGCGCAAGCGCGAGATCCTGCCTTATCTGGAGCGCCTGCACGACGAACTGGAGATCCCGCTGGTCTACGTCAGCCATGCCCAGGATGAAGTGGCCCGGCTGGCCGACCACCTGGTGCTGCTGGAACAGGGCAAGGTCCAGGTCAGCGGTCCGATCGCCGCCACCCTCGCCCGCCTCGACCTGCCCCTGGCCCAGGGCGTTGATGCCGGGGTGATCATCGAGGGCCGGGTCAGCAGTTACGCGCCGGACTATCAGTTGCTCGGCCTGCAGTTGCCGGGCAGCGACCTCGAACTGCGCCTGGCCCACGAACCGCTGGCCCTGGGCACCACCTTGCGGCTCAAGGTGCAGGCCCGGGATGTCAGCCTGAGCCTGGCCCAGGACGCCCATTCAAGTATCCTCAACCGCTTGCCGGTGCGGGTCAGCGGTCACCGCCCGGCCGACAACAGCGCCCACGTGCTGGTCAGCCTCGATGCCGACGGCAGTGTGCTACTGGCCCGGATCACCCGCTACTCCGCCGACCAACTGGGCCTGCACAGCGGCCAGCAACTGGTGGCGCAGATCAAGTCGGTGGCCTTGCTGGGTTGAGCTCGCCAGCCCTGGGGCAACGACGCAAACGTTAAACCTGTCGTTGTTCCCCACCTGCCTGCAGACCCTTTGAAAGGGATCCAAAAGCTCCCAATTCTGCTGATATGCAGAGAAATTTCCCATATTCGTTCAACCCCCCTATGCTTGCGTTTGTTGGCAGCATTCGCTGCTGTGCAGCGCTCAATTGCCCCCACGGGCACCTGCGACTAAAGACTCTCAACAGAATCTGTGTTCGGGGGAATTAATATCCCGCGAAAGCGTCTTTAATGAAGGAAAAGAGGGATGCGCACTGCGCGTTCCTGGCTGCTGCGGACAAGGCCTGCAGGGCAACTTACAATACCAAGGAGAAATACATGCTGATACTCACCCGCAAGGTTGGCGAAAGCATCGTCATCAACGATGACATCAAAGTCACCATTCTGGGCGTTAAAGGTATGCAAGTGAGGATCGGCATCGACGCACCCAAAGATGTCCAGGTGCACCGCGAAGAGATTTTCAAACGCATCCAGGCCGGCAGCCCGGCTCCGGAAAAAGGAGATGAGCATCACGAGTGACACCCGTTGATTGCAAGCCGCACGGATGCGCTTGACCCTGAGCACCCCGGCCCCGCTGGCCGGCCGCACTGTCGTCAAGGCAACTCGGGGGCGCCGACCAGTTCCTTGACCTTGGCAATCAGTTGCTCGATGTCGAAGGGCTTGTCGAACACCGCGACGAACAGGTCCGGATTGTCCCGCCCCTTATGAGCCTGGGCGCCGCTCATAAGAATCAACGGCAGGCTCTGCAATTGCAGTTCCTCGCGAATCCTGCGCGCCAGTTCTTCCCCGTTGAGCTGCGGCATCATGTAGTCGGTGATCACCAACTCCACTCGTTTTTCCTTGAGAAAATCCAGCGCCCTCTGCCCGTTGCTGGCCGTTTCCACCACGAAGCCTACGTCTTGCAGGGCATAACTCAGGATATCGGCGATCAGGTACTCGTCGTCGACCACCAGAATCGTGCTCATGGCCATGACGCCTGCAGGTTCACGCGCCCGGCACCGGCGCCGCAGTACCGGACAGCACCGCCGTGGCCTGGGTAAAGGCTTTCTTCAGGTCGATTCCCTGGCCGCTGATGATCAGTTCCAGCAACGCCGGGTCGTAGTGACTGTCGCGCACCTTGAGGATCGACAGCATGCGTTTGAGCTCCGACTCCAGCTCGACAAAGCGCATCAGCAGCAGGTTATCGACGATGCTCGACAGGTCGGGGGCCGGGGCATTGATCTCCGAACCGAAGATATCGCGCATCTCCCAGGTCGCCAGCACGGTGACGTCACGGGCGCGAAGCTCACCGGTCAGGGCGCGGAAAAACTCGTTCAGCCGCGCCGGGTTGGTCGCCAGTCGGGCAAAAGCCCCCAGGCTGTCGATCAGGACCCGGCGAATACCGTGCAGCTGCACCTGCTGCAACAGTCGCGCCCCCACCTCATCGAGCAACCCTTCGGTGGTCGGCTGCCAGGCAATATGCAGCGCCCCACCCTGCTCCATGGCCGCAAAGTCATGGCCCAGGGCAGCAGCCTTGAGGCGCAGGCGCGGGGGCGTTTCGTAGAAGCCGAAGCACAGGCCCGGCTCATCGGCGGTGGCGCAAGCCAGGAAACTCATCCCCAGGGATGTCTTGCCAATGCCCGAGGGCCCGATCGCCAGGGTCATTGATGAGCCGGGCAAGCCACCGCCCAGTAGTTCGTCGAGGGCGCGCACACCGCTACCGACCCGTGTCAGCTCGGCGCTACCCCAATGGCTGGGGCGGCTGTAGAGCGACTCCAGGCGTGGATAGACCACCAGCCCATCGTCGCTGATTTCATATTCATGCAAGCCTGACAAGGCATCGCTGCCTCGGGTCTTGCGCAGCTGGATGCGGCGCACCGAGCGACTGCCCATCTGCTCTTCGCCCAACTCGATCACGCCATCGACCATGGTGTGCTCGGGACTGCCGTCATCCAGCCGCGAACTGGTGAGGAACAGCACTGTGCAACCGGCAAATGCCGCATGCCCCTGCAATTCGGCAATGAACTTCTTGGTGTCGAGCGATGTTTCGGCCCGCGAACGGGCGGTGAGCAAGCCGTCGACGATCAACAGCGATGCATGGTGCCGGTTGATCTCCCCCCGCAACAACTTGACCACCTGATCCAGCCCCTCGCGTTCCAGCGTATCGAATGCGCTGAGGAACTGGATCTGGTCACCGACCAGCTGCTTGTCGAAGAAACTCAAGGTCGAAAGGTACTGGAACAAGCGCTCGTGGGATTCGCTCAACATCGTGGCGACCAGCACCCGCCCCCCCTGACCGACATGATGGAAGGCCAGCTGGTTGGCCAGGATGGTCTTGCCCGACCCCGGACGCCCCTGGACGATGTAGGAGGCACCGACAATCAGCCCTCCCTTGAGCAGGGCGTCCAGGCCGCTGATACCGCTGGCAAGACGTTTGAGCTGTTCCACAATGGCGTGTACCTGTTCAATGGGTCGAATCAGGAGCCGGCGCGAAGGCCGGCAGGTACAGGGTCATGCAGGTGCCTTGGCCAACCGTGCTGGACACACGCACGGCGCCATTACTCTGCCTGGCAAAACCATAGACCTGGCTCAACCCCAGTCCGGTTCCCTTGCCGAAGGCCTTGGTCGTGAAAAAAGGCTCGAAGATCCGTGGCAGCACCTTGGCGTCGATGCCATGGCCATTGTCACTGACCTCCAGGCGCACGAAGTCGCCATGCAGGTCATCGATCTCACCATCGAGCCGGCAGTTGCTGGCCTGCAGGCAGATCACACCCACTTCGCCAACGGCATCGCGGGCGTTGAAGATCAAGTTGAGCAAGACCATCTGCAACTGCCCGCCATCGACCTCGACATCCTGCAGGCTTTCATCGAACCGGATCTGCAACTCGACCGCTCTGGGCAATGCCTGCCCGATCAACAGGCGAATCGAATCGATCAGTGTCGGCAACTGAATGCGGCCGAACTTCAGTGCCTTTTGCCGTGCAAAACTGAGTAACTGCTGAGTCATCTGGGTGCCACGCTCACCGGCATCCAGCACATGTTCGAGCAAACGCCGGACGCGTTGCGGATCATGACTGTTGAGCGCCAATCGCGCCGATCCGATGATGATCGTCAGCAGGTTGTTGAAGTCATGGGCCATGCCGCCGGTCAACTGGCCAAGGGCTTCGAGCTTCTGCGCCTGGAACAGTTGCGCGCGCATGGCGTCGAGTTGCTGGGCGGCTTCACGGCGGTCGGTGATGTCGCGGGTGACTTTCGCCAGGCCAATGACCTCACCATCCGGTGCACGGATCACATCCAGCGCCGCCAGGGCCCAGAAGCGTGTACCGTCCTTACGCACGCGCCAGCCTTCATCCTGGGCAACGCCGGTGCTCAAGGCCCGTTCGAGCAGCCAGGCCGGCTTGCCTTCGGCGCAATCTTCATCGGTGAAGAACAGCGAGAAATGCTTGCCGATGACTTCTTCGGCGCGCCAGCCCTTGATCCGTTGTGCGCCGGCATTCCAGGACACCACATAGCCGTCGGGATCGAGCATGTAGATGGCATAGTCCACCACGGCCTGCACCAGTTGCTCATAGCGACTGTCTTGCAGGGCATGCACAGATGAACGCTCGGTAGAACCCATGGTAGCTCCACGCAAATCGCAGTCGTAATCAAGAATAGACAGCATACGCTGCTTGCGACGCCCGGGAGGACGAAAGCGGCCAGTCACGTGACGGCACGCGGTTGACTCAAATATAACGATGAGTTATAAAGATCGCTTGATTGCGAGGCCCTGGATACAACGGCCAGAGCCGATCAAGTGCGAGTGTGGTGGAATTGGTATACACAGCAGACTTAAAATCTGCCGGCGTGAGCCTTGCGGGTTCGAGTCCCGCCACTCGCACCATCTTCTGTGAAAAGGCGCCTTTATGGCGCCTTTTTGCTACCTGACATTTTTACCAGTCCCCCCTGGCGCGCAAAGGCCATCACCTACTGCTAAGGTGAAACTGCCCCACAACAGAGGAAGGCAGCCATGCGCTATACCCTGTTCGACAACCAGCGCGATGTGATCATCCTGCTGGCGCGCATTCTCTTGATGATCCTGTTCGTCATGTCTGGCTGGAGCAAGATGACCGGCTTCGACGGCACCGTGAACTACCTGACCTCACTGGGCGCCCCCATGCCCATGGTGGCTGCCGCGGTTGCCGTGGTCATGGAGTTCTTCGTTGCCATCCTGCTGATCCTGGGTTTCTACACCCGGCCACTGGCGTTTCTGTTTGCCTTGTTCGTGATCGGCACGGCGATCATCGGTCATCCGTTCTGGGGTATGGAGGATCCGGCGGCTCGCGCGGCCAACAGCACACAGTTTTTCAAGAACCTGAGCATTTGCGGAGGGTTGCTGTTGCTGTCGGTTACGGGTGCGGGGCGGTTTTCGGTGGATGGGCGCTGAATCCTTAACCTGGCGAGGGCGGCTTTTGGGGGCCGGTGCTGCGAGCTGATCCATTTGATGCAGTGACGCTGCTGGCCCCTTCCGCCCTTACGGCGGGCCACTTTGTCATGGCAAAGTGGCGCAAACCGTGCGTC
>NZ_JBIVXC010000022.1:0-87820 GCF_044769005.1 Pseudomonas sp. NPDC090755
GGCGCCTTCGTCGACCTCGAAGCGCTTGCCGATGGCGCGGGTCCAGATGCCGCCTTCGTCCTTGCCCATGCGCAGTTCGCCCAGGCGCTTGACCACCGCATTCATCTGCGCGTTCCACATGCCGGCGCTGGCGCCGTGCAGAGCTACGGCCGCATTCGCACCACTGGACAGGTTGTCCGGCGACGGGTTGAAAGGCCTGGCCGGTGGCGTTACCGGGGCCACTGGCTCAGTTGGCGGCGTCACAGGTTCCGTCGGTGGCGTCACAGGCTCGGTTGGTGGAGCTACCGGTTCGGTCGGCGGCGTCACAGGCCCAGTTGGCGGAGCTACCGGCTCCGTCGGCGGGGTCACAGGCTCGGTTGGCGGCGTTACCGGCTCCGTCGGTGGAGTCACCGGCTCGGTTGGCGGCGTTACCGGCTCCGTCGGCGGGGTCACAGGCTCCGTCACCGGCGTCGCCAGGTACCAGTCATCTCCCTGGCGCTGCAAGGTGTAGCGGAACGCACCGACATCAACATGATCACCGTACAGACCAAAGGAACCCGAACCGCCGTTGCCGTCCACCAGCATCAGCTGGGCAGCCGACACCGGTTCCTGGCCGGAGTCTTCCACCACCAGGGTGTGGGCGCCCAGGGTCTGGCCTTTCACTTGCAGCAGGTCACCCTGCGGCGTGGCCAGCGACGTACGCATGGCAAACACGCCATTACCGGAAAGATCACCGTTCACTTCCAGGGTCGAGAAACCCGCGCTGCCAGCACGAAAATCCACCACGCCATCGTTGACCAGGGCACCGACCGAAGAGTTGCCGGTCACATCCCAACGGCTGCTGCCATCGACCTTGACGTTGACCGGGTCGATGGTGCCGGTCAGACGGCTATTGTCGAGTAGGTTCAGCCAGCCCGAGCTGCTGTCACGGAAGGCGATATCACCGGTCAGGATCGAGCGCTCGACAGTGGTCGTCAGCTGGCTGCCGTTCTTGGCTTCCAACAGCAACGAGCCGCTGGTTGCCGCCAGCGCGGTGTCCTTGATAGTTAACTGGGCATCGCTAGCACCATCAGCCATGACCAAGCCACTCGCGCTTTCCAGCACGGCCTTGTCGACGATCGCGTGCATCGCGGCCGGGCCAGACAAAGTCAGGGCGGCCTTGCCGACTGCGGCGCCATGCCGGCTGTCTTCCAGCCACAGGGTGCCGCCCTTGAGTTGCAGGCCGCCGGCCAGCGAGGAGTCCTTGCTGATGCGCAACCCACCCGCCCCTTCCTTGACCACGGAACCTTCACCCATGAAGGTCAAACCAGAGTTGTACATGCCGTTCTGGCCAAGGGCGCCGGAATAGTCATACACCAGGTCGCCATCGGTAACCACGTAGGTCGAAAAAAGAGACTCCAGTTCCCCATCAATGAGGCGCGTGGTGCCGGTCAGGTGCGCCCCGGATTTAACCATCAGCACGCCACCATCGATGGTGCTGTTGTGAACGCGGTCCAGATCATTCATTGCATAAAGAGCACCACCCTTTTCGATGAGCACATTATTGGTGGTATGGGCATTGCCATCGATGTAAAAGTTACCGAGCGCATTCGTACCGGATGCCGAAGCACTGGTATAGGCAACCAGAAGTCCGCCAGCCTCCTGAGTGACATTCGTCGCACGTGAATCATCTTGTACGAAAAGCATACCGCCCGACTTCACGACGGTGCTGTCGGCGGTGGCTCCCGAGTACAGCCGCTGAATACCTGTTGCCGCTACCTCAGTGGCGAGGCTAAAGCCGTTCGCATGAACGAACTGCCGGCCATTGCCGGTTACTTTCGTGTCCTGCGTGAAACCAGTGACGTATTGAATCCCGCCGTTAACGAGCGAGGCAAAGGCCGAGCCATCAGTACCCACGTCCTGCGTAGCGCCTTTTTTCACCAGCGTGTTGTGGCTGCGACCATAGGAGTTTACGGTCTGCAGTCCGCCGGACTCGACAACGCTATCATTGCTCACGCCCATGCTGACAACCCGCTGCTCGCCCTTGACGATGCGCGTGCCATTACTGCTGCCGCCCGAGACAGACTGGAGGCCGCCATCGATCACCACATTGTTGGTTACGCCCGCAGTGACCGACTGGGTGCCGCCCTTGATCTGCGTGCCATTGGCCACCACGCCTTCGCTGGCCACGCGTTGTTCGCCGCTGATGATCGTCGTGTTGTTGTCCAGAGCGCTTTCAGAGAGATCCTGGATACCGCCATCAATGACCGTGTCATTGGACACGCCACCGCTGTTGACAAAGGTACCGCCGGCGCCAACGTGAGCGCGGTTGGTCGTGCCGCCAACCAGCAAGGTCAGGCGTCCTGTGTCATGAATGACGCTGTCGTTGGCTATGCCCCCGGCCCGTACTTCTTGCTTACCATAGTCGTAAACGTCCGAAGCGTTGGCGGTCCCACCTTTCAAGACCTGGCTGCCCCAGCCGTGCACTTTAGTGTCATTGGCTACACCACTGGCCTGGATTTCCTGATACCCGCCGTCTACATCCGTACCTTGTGCCGTGCCCAGGACGTATTGATAGCCACCACCGTAGATGGTCGTATCTTCTGCAACGCCAGGCCCAAAGACCGACTGGACACCATTGGCCTGGATGACGGTACCTGTCGAGACACCTGAAACTTCCTGGGAGCCGCCTGCGTTGATGGTTGCCGCACTCGCAGTACCTGCGACTTTTTGAGTCCCGCCATTCTTGATCGCCGCAGCATGACTACTGGCGTCCAGCTGAACACTCTCAACACCCTTGTCGTTAATAGCAGTGCCGCTTGACGACGCTCCACCTTCAAGATTCAGGATACCGCCACCATTGACAATAACGTTGGTAGCAGTCTCGCCCGCGTCCAGCGAATGATAGGTGTTGATTTCCTCATCATTCAACGATGCAGCATGAGAGATACCGCCAAACAACAACGAACTCGACGCGCACATCGTAACGGCAACCCCTTTGCCACACTTGTTAATCGCGCGAAAGATAATTGACATTACCGTGCTGCCTCGTCAAATGACAAAATTGAAATTCAGTCAACCTGAAAACATCAGCGCCTATTCAAAGAACGGCGCCGGTTTATGGACTGGAATTATTCGCTGACACGCTGGAAAATTATTGATGGTGCGCGAACATTTTTTGACATTTGATGACCGCAGCCCCTCACCCGCCACGGATCCGTAGCCGGCGACTCTCGGGACCGTCGCAAGAGCCGGGCTCGACGCGATTACGGTTGGAGAACGGCCCCAACAGCCGCCCCCTTCAATATTCGAGCCTCCACTGAATCAGAAACATAGAGACGGCAAATGCGATCTACGAACTGCATATAAACAGCACAAACCATCATGAATCTAGCGTGTTTTCATATGCCATGAGTCAGCGATGTTGCAGAGTCCTTAATTATTAAAACCAGAACCCGAGCGTGATCTACCCACGCAGACAAACAATATTTGCCATTTACGACAGGAACGGACGCATTGCTCCAACAATAAATTTGTACCCTTGCTCGTGAACCTTGTGTTGAGGACCGCAGTCTTAGCCGAGCCCTTTTATCGGCATTACCGCCCTCATCCCTTTAGAGCTATTCGCCCATGCGTCAAGCCGTCCGCTGCTCCCGCGTTGTCTCGCTCTGCCTCATTCCTCTACTCCCCTTGTTCGCCAGCCCCGTCCATGCCAGCGGGGAAAGGCAACTGGTGCAGGCCATCAACGACTACCGCGCCCAGCCCCAGCGCTGCAAGGGGCGCGTGGTTAAGGTTCCGACGCCGCTGGCGTTGAAGTCGAACCTGGCGTTGCCGATCGACTATCGCGGCGGTTTGCGGGAAAGGTTGAAGGCTGTTGGCTATCAGGCGGTGACGGTGCGGACCATCCGCCTGGTCGGCGCGCAAGATGCCGAGGAGGCCTTTGATATGCTCCAGAGCGACTACTGCGCAGCCTTGCTCGATACTCAATTTGCCGATATCGGCGTCAGTCGCGCCCGGAGCGAGTGGCGGGTAGTGCTGGCGCGACCCTTGCTCGATGCGCGGCTCGGCGATGGGCGATCCGGGAGCAAAGCGTTGCTGGCAGAGGTCAACGCAGCACGGGCGAAGCCGCGCCTGTGTGGTCGCCAGCGCTTCGGCGCGGCACGACCGTTGACCTGGAATACCGCCCTGGGGGTGGCGGCGCAGAGACACAGCCGGACGATGGCCAACGACAATTACTTTGCGCACCGTGACCCAGACGGCGATATGCCGGCAGATCGGGCGCGGGCTGCCGGCTACCGTGGCCGTCAGATCGGCGAGAATATCGCCGCCGGACAGGGCTCCCCCAGCAAGGCGATGGCAGGCTGGCTAGCCAGCCCCGGGCATTGCGCCAATCTGATGAACCCGATGTTTACCCAAGTGGGTGCTGCCTATGCCGCGAACTCGCGTAGCGATAAGGGTGTGTATTGGACGATGCTGTTCGGCGCGCCTTGAGGTCAGCGAGCAAGTCTGGAGCCACAGGTTATCGACCAACCTCAACGGTGCTGGCGCGTGGCCCGTTATGACATCCGGATCAACGCCATTGCACCGGGCTACTTAACCACCGCAATGACCGACGGTTACTTCGACAGCGAGCAGGGTCAGGCTTACCTGCGCAATGTCGTGCCAATGCGCCGCCTTGGACGCCTGCAAGAGCTTGAAGGGCCGCTTCCGCTACTGGCCAGTCAGGCGGGTGCCTATAGGTCAGGGTCGGTATTGGCGGTGGATGGCGGCCAGTGGCTGGGGAGTTGGTGAGACCACCTCCCGGTGGGCGTCATTCGCGCTGCCGACGCACCACCAGAATGGCGTCGTAACGGCTGGACACGCCAAGCTTGGAGAAGATGTTCTTCAAGTTCCACTTCACCGTCTGCAGGCTCAGGTTCAATGTCAGGGCGATGCGTTTGTTGGACATCGATTGCTCCAGCAGCTCGAGGATCTCCTGCTCCCGCCGGGTCATCAACGCGCTGGACGCGCGCGCAACCGGAGCAGGACGGATCGCCGGCGTCTTGAGCAGGCCATTGCGATAGCCCTCCAGCACCGCCCCGTCCCCCAGCTCAAGCTTGCCAAGCATCAGTTGAAACGGCTCACCTTCATCGAGCAACGTGCGCGCCAGGCCCAGCCGGTATCCGCAGGCCAACGCTGCCTGGAGCTTTTCCCGCGCTTCGGTATCACGCGTCAGGGCATGCAAGGCGAACGCCCGCAGCAGCTCGACCTGAACCCGCCAGCGTCCGCGATCGAACTCGCCCGCATAGCGATCAGCGATATCCAGCACTTGCAGCGCCGCCTCGGGTTGCCGGCGCGCCAGCGAGAGACGCGCCTTGGACAATGCCGCCAGGGCCATGATCTCGGCATCGCAAGGTGACGCCCCGCGATGGTTGCGGGCCAGCTCATCAAGCCTGCACTGCAACGTCTCGGCGTGAAACAGATCACCGCACGTCAGGGCCAGGCGCAGCTGCTCGGCAAGCATGCTGCCAGTGCCGCGATCCAGGCCCAGGTTGCAAAAATGCTCTTCCTTCTCAGCCAGGTAGTCCAGCGCGACCCGCGGCGATGCTTCCAGCGTCATCAACCGCGCATGGCAGAGTGCGGCACCGATCATCGACATCGGGGTGGAGAAACGCAGGATATCCAGGCGATTGGCCAACACCTCACGAGCTTGCCCTACACGGTCCAGCTCATAGCACGCTTGAGCCATCACCACCGCAGCGCCGCAGGCACTCACCGAGCGCCGCCCATGCGCAGCTTCAGCCTGTTCCAGCAACGGCGCGCACAGGCGTTCGGCTTCAAGCACCTTACCCTCCAGCAGGCTTATCGACGCCATGCTCAACTGTCCCATCAGCGCCATCTCGTCATCACTGCGCAGGCAGCGTGCCTCAGGCTGGCGGAACAGGCTGCGCGCCAGGGCATGCTGGCCGCGCAAGGCCAGACAGTTAAGGGTCAGGCCGATCCGCACCTGCTCCAGAAACGGCAGGTCCAGCACCTTGCCCTGCAGCGATTCCAGCAGGGTCATGCAGCGGCTGTCGTCATCGTTGTGCATGGCCAGTGATGCCTTCAGCAGCACCACCTGGACGGCCCATTGTTCCGCCAGCGGCTCACGCTCGAGTTCAGTGATCCAGGCCTGCGCCTTGTGCGTCAGTACCGTGAGCACAGCCCCCCAGATCCCCAGCAACAACAGATTGGGGTGCGCCGTCAGAACCCCACTGGGTACCTGATCCAGCCAGCGCATGAACTGGTTCAGGTGGCTGACCCGGCGCGTGGACGGCTGCATGCGTTCAAGCATTTCCACGATCAAGCCGAAGTCCTCGCACAACAGGCCGTGGCGCAATGCCTCCTGCACCAGTCCGGCGCGCTCGAACCACTGCGCCGCCCGCCGATGCAAGCAACGGACATCGCTTTGGCCGTTGTGCAGGCGCTGGCCGAGGAATTCGACAAACAACGGATGCAGCCGATACCACTGCTGGCCCGGCTGATCCACCGGCTGAATGAATAGATTGCGTTCTTCGATCAAGGCGATCAGCGCGCCAGCCTCGGGCAACCCGGTGACATGAGCGGCGAGCTCGGCGTTGAATCGCCGCAGTATCGACAGCTTTTGCAGGAACTCGAACAAATCATCCGGCAAATCAGCCATTACGTCCTGGGCCAGGTAGTCGGCCAGCGCTGTGCTGTTGCGTACCAGCAAGGTGCTTTGTACCGCCTTGCGCAGGTTGCTCTTGAGCGCGATGGCCAGCAGTTGCAGGCCGATCGGCCAGCCGTCGGTGAGTTCATGGGCGGCGTGTACCGTATCCAGGTCCATGTGCTCGTCGAGCTGTGCCCTGAGGAAGGCCAGAGACTCACGAAAATCGAAGGACAACTGTGCGCAATCCACCTCATGCACGTCCCCCTGCGCGCGCAACCGCCCCAACTGCAGGCGCGGCGCAATACGTGACGCCACCACCAGGTGAACGTCTTCTGGCAGGTGCTCGACGAGCATTTGCACCAGCCTGGTGATGCGTTCGTCGTGAGCAAGATGAAAGTCATCGAACATCAGGTAAAGATTGCCGTCACATCGCGCCAGTGCGTTGACCAGCAGCGCCGAGACCGTCTGCACCGCGCCACGCTCGGCATCGGCCAGCAGCAACAGGTCTTCGTCGACCGCAACCGCTGCATGGCGCAGCGCACCCAGCAGGCTGGTGCAGAAGGATTCGAAGTTGGCATCGTCCGCCGACAACGACAGCCAGGCCACCTGCGCACCGGCTGTGATCAAACGCTGTCGCCATTGGGCAATCAGTGTGGTTTTGCCGAACCCGGCGCTGCCGGTCACCAGCAACAGGCGACTGTTGCGCCAGTGTTGCAGTTTTTCCAGCAACTGCTCTCGCGCCACCGCCTGGGAGCCGAGACGCGGTGGTGCGAACTTGGTGGTGATCAACTGAACACGGGGCATAAATGAATCCGCTCAGCCGACATTGCGCGTGCGGTTTTCCCAGAAGGACTTACGCAGCTCGTTCTTGAGTATCTTGCCTACACCCGACAGGGGCATGGCCACGCGAAATTCGACACTGCGCGGGCACTTGTAGCCGGCAATACGCTCACGGCAATGGGCGACGAGCTGCTCGATGTCAGCATTGCCCTCGGGTTTGAGCACGACCACGGCGTGCACGGTTTCACCCCACTTGTCCGACGGGATGCCAATCACCGCGCATTGGGCCACCGCAGGATGACTGCACAGGGCATTTTCCACCTCGGCTGAGTAGATGTTTTCGCCACCGCTGACGATCATGTCTTTCAGACGATCGACGATAAAGACGAAGCCCTCATCGTCCATGTAAGCGCCATCACCGGTGTGCATCCAGCCATCTTTAAGGACTTGCGCAGTGTCTTGCGGCTTGTTCCAGTAGCCCAGCATGACGTTGGGGCCATGGACGATGATCTCGCCGACCGTACCACGTGGCACCTCGTGGCCCTGACTGTCGACGATCTTCACCTCCACGCAACTCACGGCGCGGCCCGCCGAGTACATCTTGCCGCTGACCTGGTGTTCTACGCAGTGGTACTCGGCATCAAGCATGGTGCCACCGGTGGTCAGCTCGGTCATGCCGTAACCCTGAAAAAAGCCGGCCGCCGGGAAGGCCTGGCAGGCACGATCAAGCAACGCCGGGGTAATCGGCGAGGCGCCATAAACAATATGGCGGACGCTCGCAAGTTCCAGATCGACGATGTCCGGGTTCGCCTGGCGGGCGTCCAGCATCATCTGGATCATGGTCGGCGCCAGCATCAGATCGGTGACCCCTTCATCGACAACCGTGGCCAGCGCAGCTTCGCCAGTGAATGCTGGCAGAATAACGTGCGTGCCACCACTGACCATCAGACAGTACAAGGCCGAGAAATCAGCGAGATGGAACATCGGCATGGCATGCATGAACACTGAGTTCGGGCCGAAAAAGCCCCGGGTCATCGCCGCCAGCCCGGCGAACGCCAGGTTATCGTGACTGATCATCACCCCCTTGGGGAAGCCCGTGGTACCGCCGGTGTAGAAGATCCCCAGCAACGCATTACCGCCACGCCGCACGTCTTCTACAGGTGACGCTTGGGCCAGCAGCGCTTCGTAGTTGAGCATGCCTGGCGGGGTTTCACCGTCGCCGGCATAAATGACATGACGCACGGATTCGGCCTGGCTGGCAATCAGCGCACCCAGGTCCTTGAAGGCATCATCGACGATCAGCAGGGTTGAGCCAGAATCGTTCAGGGAGTAGACGATTTCAGCGATGCTCCAGCGGGTGTTGACGGGGTTGAGCACGCCGTCGGCCCAAGGCACGCCAAGACTGTATTCGATGTAGCGTTGCGAGTTGCGCGCCAGCATGGCAATGCAGTCGTCGCGGACCATGCCCAGGCCCTTCAGGGCACCGGCCAGGCGCGCAACCCGCTCGGCAAGCTGGGCAAAGGTCAGGCTACGGCCTGATTCACGCACTGCAACGGCATCGGCACGTTGCTGCAGATGGCGGTGCAGTCCTTGGGTGATATTCATCCTAACCTCCAATCTTATTGTTGTTGTCTGAGCCTTCGGATCAAAAAGCTCAAGCCATCCCTGGCGAGCCGCGCGACACTCTCGTGGATGAGCGTTGCCCGGCCCATCCCCTTACAGAGAGCGTCCCACCAGCTCACGCTGGATTTCGTTGGCGCCGCCATAAATGCGAGCCACCCGGGCATCGGCGAACATGCGCGCAATCGGGTACTCGTTCATGTAGCCGAAACCACCGAAAAACTGCAGGCAATCGTCGATCACTTCACCCTGACGATCGGTCAGCCAGAACTTGCCCATCGAGGCCAGCGTAGTATCCAGGGTGCCCTCTACCCAGCGCTGCACAATCAGATCGGCGAACAGCCGTGAGGCGAGCACCGTGGCCTTGACTTCGGCCAGGGTGAAGCGGGTGTTCTGGAAGTCCAGGATCGATTTGCCAAAGGCCTTGCGTTCGCGGGTGTACTCCACCGTTAGCGCCAGCGCACGTTCGAGCGAAGCGGCGGCCTGGATCGAAATCTCGGCGCGCTCATAGGGCAATTGTTGCATCAACTGGACGAAGCCCTGGCCTTCGACGCCGCCCAGCAGGCAATCAGCCGGCACTTCGCAGTCCTGGAAGAACATTTCCGAGGTGTCCTGGCCTGGCAGGCCGATCTTGTCCAGGCACTTGCCGCGCTGAAAGCCCGGGGTATTGGTGTCGACGATGAACAACGAGATGCCGCGCGAACCCTTGGCTTCCAGGTCGGTCTTGGCGATAACGATCACCATATCGCTGTTCTGACCGTTGCTGATAAAGGTCTTCGAACCGCTGATCAGGTACTTGTCACCATGCTTCACTGCTCGGGTACGCACGCCTTGCAGGTCGGAGCCGGTACCTGGCTCAGTCATGGCAATCGAACAGATGCACGCACCCGAGGCGATCCTCGGCAGCCAATGGCGTTTCTGCGCCTCGGTGCCACTGGCCAGAATGTAGTGGCCAACAATGTGGTTGATGCTCAGGGCGATACTCATCGCACCGGCATAGGTCAGTTCTTCCATGGCCACCGCGTAGTGGGCCGGGGTGCCGTCGGCGCCGCCGTACTCGGACGGCATGTCCGGCAGGATCATGCCCATTTCGCCACAGGCAAGCCAGGCGCTGCGGTCGGAGCGATGCTGTTGGCGCCACTTGTCTTCGTGCGGTAGCAGTTGCTCGCGGACGAAACGGCGGATGCTGTCGCGGAAGGCCACCAGGTCGGCGTCTTCCCAAGGGGATACGTAGTTCTCTACACGCATGATGCGCTCCTTATCAGGTCAGACGTTGCCGAAGCCGCCGCCGCACACCAGTACCTGGCCGGAGACGAAATTGGATTCAGGAATGCAGAACAGGTAAACCGAACCGGCGGCCTCGTCCGGGGTGCCCGGACGGCCCAGCGGGCACAGCTGGTTGCTGGCAGCAATCGCAGCGGGCTGGATACCAACCTTGATCTCGCGGCCTTCGATGCTTACGGTTTTGCTGGCATCACCGGCCAGGGCTTGGGTCATGCGCGTGTCGATATGGCCGAAGGCCACGGCGTTGACGTTGACGTTGTAGCGCCCCCACTCCTTGGACAAGGACTTGGTCATGCCGAGGATGCCGGCCTTGGCCGAGGAATAGTTGGCCTGCCCAGCGTTGCCACCGGCGGCAATCGAGGAAATGTTGACCACTTTGCGATTGACCACACGACCTTCTGCGGCTTCCTGTTTGGCCAGCGCGCTGATGATCGGCTGGGCGGCGCGCAGGATGCGGAACGGCGCGGTCAGGTGACAGTCGATGATGGCGTACCACTGCTCATCGCTCATCTTCTGGATCACGTTGTCCCAGGTGTAACCGGCATTGTTGACGATGATGTCGATGCCGCCAAAGTTGTCGACTGCGGCCTTGACGAAGCGCTCGGCGAAATCGACAGCGGTGACACTGCCTACGCAGGCCACGGCTTCGCCGCCAGCGTCACGGATCTGGGCCACCACTTCTTCAGCAGGTCCGGCATCCAGGTCATTGATCACGATACGGGCGCCATCAGCCGCCAGTTTCAGCGCGACGCTGCGACCGATGCCACGACCGGAACCGGTGACCAGGGCGACTTTGCCTTCAAGTTTTTTCATTGTTATTGCCTTCTAATAAAGTCGGGTTGTCAGTGCGTAAGGAGCGTCAGGCCAGGGCCACGACCGCCTCGCCAACCACCTTGGCTTCGCCATACTGGTTGGCGCACTGGATCTGCAGGCGTACGCGCCTTTCGCCGTCGGCCTCGAATTTTTCGGTGATGCGCCCGCTCAGGTGCGGGATGTGGCCGATCTGGGTGATGCCGACAAAGCGCATCGACAGCGCGCGGATCTGCGTCTGTGGCACCCAGCCGGTCAGCAACCGGCCCAGGTAAGCAGCCGAGAGCATGCCGTGGGCGAACACGTCCGGAACGCGGGCCTTGCGGGCAAAATCGATGTCGATATGGATCTGGTTATGGTCACCGGACGCGCCGGCATACAGCGCCAGCGTGGTGCGATCGACCGGGCGCAGCTTGAGCAACGGCAGCTCGGTACCGACCTGGACGTCGCTGTACTGCGGGCTGTAGGTTCGTGAGTGAGTGATGGCTGTACCTCAGCGCTGCACCAGCGAAGAACGAAGGTCGGCGATGTGTTCGCCGTCCTGATTGGTGATACGGGTTTGCTGGACCACGAACTGCAGGGCCCCGCCCTTCTTTTCGTAGACATCGACGATGCGCGTATCGAAGGTCAGCACATCGCCCGCAAAGGCCATACGGTGGTAGCTGAACGCCTGCTCGGCATGCAGGATGCGCCCAAGGTCAAAGCCCAAGATGTCCTCGACGATCGCTTGCGGATTGCGCCCCTCGCTTTCCAGACACATCAAGAAGGTCGGTGGCACCGGCAGGGCCGGATAACCTGCCGCCTTGGCGGCTTCTTCATCGGTATATAGCGGGTCGGTCTCGCCAATAGCCTTGGCGAAGAAGCGCAAACGACCTTTTTCCACCGCACTGGTGGTGATACCAATGGAACGTCCGATCAGACTTTTGTCTGCCATTTCGATTGATTCCTGAAGGTTGACGGGGCGATCAGCCGCGACC
This sequence comes from Pseudomonas sp. NPDC090755, assembly GCF_044769005.1. Lineage (NCBI taxonomy): Bacteria > Pseudomonadati > Pseudomonadota > Gammaproteobacteria > Pseudomonadales > Pseudomonadaceae > Pseudomonas > Pseudomonas sp. NPDC090755. The sequence continues at coordinate 12,079 of NZ_JBIVXC010000022.1, forward strand.
GTAGAGGGTCACGACACCCGCACCACCCAGGCCGAGGTTGTGCTGCAGCGCATGCTGCAGGCCTTCGACCTGGCGGGCCTGGGCGGTACCGCGCAGTTGGTGGGTCAGCTCGTAGCATTGCGCCAGACCGGTGGCACCCAGTGGGTGACCTTTGGACAGCAGGCCGCCGGACGGATTGACCACCACTTGCCCGCCATAGGTGTTGTCGCCATCAAGCACAAACTGCTCGCCGCCGCCGACCGGGCAGAAACCCAGGCTTTCATAGGTCAGCAGCTCGTTGTGGGCAAAGCAGTCGTGCAGCTCGCAAACGCGAATGTCTTCAGGGCCGACGCCGGCCTTGTCGTACACCTGCCAGGCGGCCGAGCGGGTCATGCCGGAACCCACGATCTCGATCATCGAGGGTGGTTGAAACGCATCAGGCGTATCGGTGGTCATGGCCTGGGCCAGGATCGACACATCCATGCGCAGGCCATGGCGTTTGGCAAAGCGTTCGGACACGATGATTGCGGCAGCGCCACCGCAGGTCGGCGGGCAGGCCATCAGACGAGTCATCACGCCGTCCCAAACAACCTGGTCGGCCATCACCTCCTCGGTGCTGACGACTTTCTTGAACACTGCCAGCGGGTTGTTGGCCGCATGACGGCTGGCCTTGGCGCGGATCGCCGCAAAGGTTTCCATTTTGGTGCCATATTTTTCCATGTGCTCGCGGCCAGCGCCGCCGAAGAACATCAAGGCACCCGGCATGCCGATACCTTCCGGGAACACCTGGGCGGCACTGTCAAAACCCTTGCCCATGGTCAGCGGACGATCGGTCCAGAAATTCTTCAGCGCACCGGGCTGCATCTGCTCGAAGCCAAACGCCAGCGCACAATCGACAGCGCCGCTTTCCACTGCCTGGCGCGCCATGAACAGTGCGGTAGAGCCGCTGGCGCAGTTGTTGTTGACGTTGATCACCGCAATACCGGTCATGCCGACTTCATACAGTGCCGACTGGCCACAGGTGGAGTCGCCGTAGACATAGCCGGCATAGGCCTGCTGCAGCAGCTCATACCCGATACCGGCGTCCTGCAGCGCCTGACGTACAGCCTGGGCGCCCATCTCGATATAGCTGGCGCTGGCACCAGGCTTGGCGAACGGGATCATGCCGACACCGGCAACATAGGTTTTCTGGGACATCTGTTTCTCCGCGGTCAGTGGACTGGGCTGGCACACCGGTCGCTCCGGGGCCCTTTCTTCATGGTTGCGCAACGCTTTTGAGCTGTATCCCGCCCCCCGGGAGTAGAAAGGGGTGGGATTGGAGTGGGGTCACCCCACTCTTTTTGCTCAGGCAATCGTGCCTGCCTTGCGCAGCCCAGCAATCGCTGCTTCGTCCAGACCCAGCTCACCAAGAATCTGCACACTGTGCTGGCCGTTGCACACTTTCTCGCCGGCCTGCGCCGGGGTGCGGCTCAAGCGCGGAGCCGGGGCCGGATGAACGACGCCAGCGCTGTGCATGAAAGTGCCGCGTGCCTGGTTATGGGCATAGGCCGATGCCTCGCTGAAGTCGAGCACCGGGGCAAAACAGGCCTCGGTACCTTCCAGCAACTCACACCACTGGTCGCGGGTGCGGCTGCGAAACAGCGCTTCAAACTTCTCGCGTTGCGCCGGCCACAGGCATCGGTCCCACTGCGCCTTGAACAGCGGGTCGTCGATCTGGCACAGCTGCAGCAAGCGTTGGTAGAACTGCGGCTCGATGGCGCCGATCGAAATGAAGCGGCCATCGGCGCAGGTGTAGCAGCCATAGAACGGTGCCCCACCGTCGAAGATGTTTTCCCCGCGCCCGGTCCATTGACCGCGCTGCTTGAGCTCGTAGTACAGGGTGCTGAGCAGCGCCGCGCCATCGCTGATGGCGGCATCCACCACCTGCCCCTTGCCCGATTGACGCGCCTCAAACAGCGCACACACCACGCCGAACGCAAGAAACATCGCGCCACCGCCCATGTCGCCGGCCAGGTGCAACGGCGGCGTCGGCTCCCGGTCGGCATGCCCCATGGCATGCAGGGCACCGGTAATCGCCAGATAGTTGAGGTCGTGGCCGGCGCTCTGCGCCAGCGGTCCGCTCTGGCCCCAGCCGGTCATGCGCCCGTAGACCAGCCTGGGGTTGCGTGCCAGACAGACATCGGGCCCGAGCCCCAGACGCTCCATGACCCCCGGCCGGAAGCCTTCGATCAGCACGTCAGCGTCGTCGATCAGCTGCAACAGCACCTCGGTTGCCCCTGGCTTGCGCGGGTCGATCGCCAGGCTGCGGCGGCCACGGCCAATGACACTGTCATCACCATTGAGGAACCCTGACTGTTGCCGGTCGATGCGGATCACCTGCGCGCCCATGTCGGCAAGCAACATGGTGGCAAAGGGCGCCGGCCCGATTGCATTCATTTCGATGACCTTTACCCCAGTCAGTGCTCCTGCCATGGTTCTGCTCTCTGATGGTGAGTGGCATTGACGTCAGCAGCGCGAAGGCTTGCGACCGGCAACAGGCTAGCCAGACCGCCTGGGCTTACCTATCGCTCGAAAGAGTGAAGTTCGCACCGCGTTTTTTCCCCGACGCGCGTAGCCGTGGCATTATCGGCACACAGAACAATCAGAGGCCGCTAGTCACCAGCGGCCCACATGGCCAGAGAGACCCATGCCCGATCGCCAGGATCTTATCGCCCGCCTGAGCCTTGTAACGGGCGGCAATGCGCCCGCAGACGCACAGCCGGAGCCGGCCTTCTACCCTATCCGTGCAGAAAAATTCGCCCCGCCGGGCACCACTGCCAGACTGCTGTCCCGTGACCCTCTACTGCAAAGCATCGACCCACCCGGCGATATCCGCCTGATCCTGATCCGCGCCGCCGCAGGCTTCGGCAAAACCACCGTGTTGCGTCAACTGCGCGAGCGCTGCCTGGCCAATGGCCAAGGCGTGCTCTGGCTCAATCTCGACCGCGCCGATAACGACCCCAGGCGCCTGGCCGCTCATCTGCACGCCGGGTTGCAGGCCCTGGATGGCCAGTCAGTTGCCGATCCACTGGCCACCCCTCAGTCGCTTTTGCAACAACTGGGAAGGCTACAGCCGGGCTTCACGGTGGTGCTGGATGACTTCGAAGCACTCGATACCCCTCAGGCCCTGGCCTTTATCCAACAGTTGCTGGCCGCACTGGCGCCTGGCGCCCGCCTGGCCATCGCCTCGCGCGTCAACCCCGAGCTGGGGCTTGGCCGCCTGCGCATGCAGGGGCAGGTGCTGGACATTGACACCGATGCCCTGCGTTTACGCCTGGAGCAAACCCAGGCGTACCTGCGTGACCACTGCCAGTTGCCGATCACTGACGAACAGGTGGCGCGGCTGCAGGACATCACCGAAGGCTGGATCACCGGTTTGTTCCTGGCCACCCTGTCGTTCAACGGCCGCAGCACCCTGGCCGATGGTGTCGGTTCGTTTTCCGGCAACAACCAGGAACTGGCCGAGTACCTGACCGAAGACATCCTCGCCCGGCAGAGCGATGAGATCCGCCTTTTCCTGCTGCAGACCAGCATTCTCGACCGCTTCTGCGCGCCGCTGTGCGATGCCCTCACCCAGCGCCGCGACAGCGCCGGTCTGATCGAACAGTTGCTGCGCGCCAACCTGTTCATCCAGCCAACCGACCCTCAACAACAGTGGTTTCGCTACCACCGCCTGTTCAGCGGGTTCCTGCGCAACGCCTTGGCCCGTCAACTGCCGGGGCACGTCGAAGGACTGCATCGCGCAGCCTCTGGCTGGTACCTCACGCACAAACACCCGGCGGCGGCTATCGAGCACCTGATGCGCGCCAACGCCATCGACCAGGCGGCGCCACTGCTGGAACGGCACCTGGACGACCTGGTCGATGCCGGGCGCCTGCGCCTGATGTTGCGCTGGCTAGAACAGATGCCCGCTGACGCATTGCAAGGGCGGCCGCGATTGGCCCTCACCCACGCCTGGCTGCTGGTGCTCGACCGACGCTACCGGGATGCCATGCAGGTGATCGAACGCAATCCGGTCAGCCTGGAAACCGATACCATCCGCTGCCTGCTGCTGGCATTTACCGACCGGCTGGAGGCGGCGGTGAGTGCCGCACAAGCCCAGCTCGCCCGCCTGTCACCCAGTGACAACCTGCAATATGGGATGGTGGCCACGCCTCTGGCGTTCTGCATGATTGCCACCGGCCGCTATGACGATGCCCGCAAACTGCTGATCGACATGGCTCGCCAGGCACCTCAGGAACGCTCCGCCCTGGTGGATGGCATCGCGGTCTATATTGAAAGCGCGCTGGAGCTGACCCTGGGCCATCGCCATGCCGCCCTCGCCCGGCTTGAGGCTGCCAGCGGCGTACAGGCCGCAGTCCTGGAAGGGCGATGGGTAGGTGCCAAGGCGACGCTGGACATCCTCCATGCGCTGGTGCTGTACGAAGGCGATGAGCTGACGCAAGCCTGGACCTTGCTCAACCAGATCCCCCAGCATGCCCTCGATCTCGGCGGCCCCGATGCCCTTATCGCCCACCGCGTGGTGCTGGCACGTATCGCCTTGCAGCACGGCAACCGTGAGGCCTGGCTACGTCACCTGGCCGATCTTGAACAGTTGGGACGGCGCAGCGGCTCCTTGCGCATCCTCTGCGCGGCCTGGCTTGAGCGGGCCCGCGTTGCCACCCTCGAAGGCCGTCTGGATGTCGCTGCGCAGTCACTCTCGTCGGCACAGCTTGCCGGTGAGTGGGACCGCCCCGAAGTACTGACCTTCGCCTGTGATACCGATACACCTTTTATTGCCCGCCAGCGCCTGAGCATTGCCCGCGGCGACTGTGAGTCGGCCGCAGGCGAGTTGCGTACCCGCATCGAACTTGCCGAAAGTCGCCAGCAGCGGCGCCGGACACTCAAACTGCGCTTGTTACTGGCCATGGCCCTGGCGGGAAAAGGCCGGCAGAAACTGGCGCTGGAGGCACTGACACCCGCGTTGCGCCATGCCAGCCAGGAAGGTTTCCTGCGCACGTTCCTCGAGGAAGGCCCGGCACTGGTCAAGCTGTTGGAGCGCTGGGCGGTGACCTACCAGGCGTCGTCCAGCAACCTGGGCATTGCCCCGGAATTTCTCGCCGACTTGCTGCAACGCAGCGGTGCCCGGAAAGAACCGGCTGAAGGCAGCGAGTCAGCGCAGAGCGACCTGCAACTGACCGCGCGCGAGTTGCAGGTGATTCGTTTGCTGGCCGCCGGTCACCGCAACCGTGCAATCGCCGAACAGATGCACTTGTCCGAACACACGGTCAAGACGCACTTGCGCAACATCAGCGCCAAGCTCGACGCCCAGGGCCGCACCGAAGCCATTGCCATCGCCCGCGCCCGTGGCCTGCTCGACTGATCAGGCGAGCATCCCCAGGGATTGGGCACGCATCACCGCCTGGGTACGCCGCTTGACCCCCAGCTTATGGTTGATCTTTACCGTATGCGCCTTGACGGTATTCAGGGAGATGAACAGCCGCTCACTGATTTCCTGGTTGGACAGCCCGCGGGCCACCAACTGCAGCACCGAAAACTCCCGCGACGTGAGCCCGTCGCGGGCGCCCGGCCCCGACGGCGTCGCCGCACAGCCCAGGTTGCGCCAGTCGGCCAGAAGGCTGGTACGCACCAAGGCCGGAGGCTCATCCACACAGGCCGCACCGCCATGTTTGGCGATCTGAGCCAGCGCAACCCGCGCTTCCGCCAGCAGGCCACGGAAACTCAGGCGCTCACACGCCGCGAGCAGGGCCTGCAAGCGCTTGGCGGCATGATCCGGCTTGCCAGTCCCAAGCTCGGCAAGGGCGAGCATCAGTTGCAGGCGTTGCGGCAAAGACGGCGCATGCAGCGGTGGCAGGCGCCCGATGTCGGCGCTGATTGCATTGCGTGCCAACGGCAATATTGCCTCCCAGTCCTTCTGGCGGACCAGCAGGCGCATCTGCTGATAGTCGACAAGCCCCTTGTAGCACGCTTCGCTGACCCGGCAGCGCTGCATGTGCCGCTCGGCGTTGCGCAAGTGCTGCTGCGCCTGCCACCACTCGCCCTTGCACGAGGCCACTTCCGACAGACCGATCAGCGCATGCAGCACATAGGGGTCACTACTGTCGGTGCCACGCTCAAGGCCCGCGCGCAAAGCACTTTCGCCCGCCTGCAAGTCGCCCCGCAGCAGACACAGCTCGCCGCGCAGCAACAACAGACGACTGAGTAGCAGATCATGACTGCCCCCATCGACCGCAACCAGCGCCAGGCACTCCTGCAATACCGATTCGGCCAACGCCAGCTCATCGTTGAGAATCAATTGCCGAATGCGATCAGCGTTGATCAGTACTTCACTGGCAATACACCGGTGGCGGCGTGCCAGTTGCAGGGACGAATCCAGCAACTGGCGGGCCTGCTCCGGTTCGCCCGCAGCCATGGAGACCCGGGCCAGGGTCGAGTAACACAAAAACGACGACGGCCAGTCACGCAACTCCAGATGCTGCAAGGCCGACTCACAGTGCTCACGTGCGCTGTCGGCATCTCCGCTCAAACCGCAAAGTGTGCCCTGCAGCGCCTGCCAGTTGGCCAACAGGCGACTATTGTTGCGCGCCTTGGGCTGCGGAACTGCCCATGCCAGCCTGGCAATATGCGTCTGGGCATCGTCCAGTCGCCAGCTGCTAAGCAGCGCCCTGACGTTCAGGTAGATCAGGTTCGGCGAGCTTTCCAGCGTCCGCACGGGCAGGCGTGTCAGCCAATTGAGCCAGGTGTGCAAGTGGCGCTCGCTGAACATCCAGTCCAGTGTCAGGCGCTCCATCAGACTGGCCGCCATTTCCGGCTGTTGGGTGGACAACGCCAGCTCGATGGCTTCGTCAATGAAGCCGTCTTCGCACAACAGCCGGCAGGCATCCAGGCGCAAGCGATTGAGTTCTGCCACGGCAAGCTCCCCTTGCAACGCCAGCGCCACCGCGGGCAACAATCGATGCCATTGCCCATCTGCGCCCAGCGGCTGGAAGAAAGACTCGGACTGCAATAGACCTCGCAACAGCGTGCCAGCATCGCGTTCCGGCCACAGCCGTGCGCAGAACGCGATCGACACCCGTGGCAGGTAAGCAGCGCTCAATAACAGCTGGCGCTGGTCTTCGGACAAAAACGCCAGCAACTCACCCCCCAGATACTCGCGCATCCAGGTTCCCCCAGCCCGCTCATTGCGACCGCCTGCGCCCAACAACAGGCGCACCCCTGCGCACCACCCCTGGGTCTGTAGCCACAAGTGGGCAAGGCTGGAGGGGCCGGCCAGGGGGTCAAGACGCTCGGCCAGTGTTTCAAGCTCTTCGCCATTGAACGCCAGCTGCCCGGCGCCAAGCTCCAGCAGTTCACCTTCCAACAGCAAACGCGCCAGCTTCCAGGCTGGCCGTTGCCGGCAACTGACCCACAGCTGCACTGGTGCCTGGGAACGTAGCAGGCGGTCAATCCAGGTGTTGAGTTCGCCACAGGCATCGGCCGGAAAATCGTCGAAGGCAACCCACCAGCTCACCTTGCTGCTTTCCAGCAGGGCGAGCAGTGCATCGCCGCCTGCGGCGGCTTTCGGGTCCAGGCCAAGGCCATCGGCCAGGCGTTGGCAGAATTGGGCAAAGGTCGGCGTGTGCCCGCCCAGGTCCAGCCACAGGCACCGGGCCCCGGCGTCCAGGCGACGCATGCAATCGTTGAGCAGCACCGTCTTGCCATAGCCCGCCGGCGCACAGAGCAGACGCAGGCGATAGGTACGTTCAAGCAACCGATCCTCAAGCCGCTCACGCTGAAGGTGTGCCGAAGGGGGCCTGGGCAAGGCCGCCATTGCTGAAGGGAGCTGGGACACGGCGCCTCCTGAAGTCGCTCAAGGTCAGCGTCATATTCGCGCGCGAGGTGAAAATGCCCTATCCACCAATCGAGGTATTTTCAGTGTGCGGCCTCACTCGGTGGGAGCGGGCTTGCCCCGCGATGCGATGTGTCTGTGAGATCGCAATCGCGGGGCAAGCCCGCTCCCACCGGGTAACCTCCACCGGCATCTAATGCTTTCGGGTAATACGCAGAAATATCCAATCAGGCAATACACCACCCAGGTTCGCCCCCCCTAGGATGCCAGCGCTACATCATCCGAACCTGGAGAACCGCATGACAACAACAAAAAAGCGCGGAGTGTTTCAGCCAAGTCTGCTGGCTGCTGCAGTCGCCATCGGCGCAAGCCATCCGGCCTGTGCCGTTGACTTCAACATCGGGGAAATCGAGGGCCAGTTCGACTCATCCTTGTCGATCGGTGCCAGTTGGGCAGTGCGCGGTGCCGACCCGTCGCTGATTTCCAATTTCAATTCAATGGGCAAGCGCGGCACGTCGTCTTCACGCACCGTCGACGACAATCGCCTCAACTTCAAGAAAGGTGAAACATTTTCGAAGATCTTCAAAGGCGTCCATGACCTGGAGCTCAAATACGGCGACAGTGGCGTCTTCGTACGCGGCAAATACTGGTACGACTTTGAACTCAAAGACGAACACCGGTTGTTCTACGACATCGATGACAGCGGCCGCGACGACCTGGCCAAAGCCTCGGGCGCCGAATTCCTCGACGCCTTCGTCTACCACAACTACACCCTTGGCGAGCTGCAGGGTAACGCGCGCCTGGGCAAACAGGTGGTGAGCTGGGGCGAAAGCACCTTCATCGGTAACTCGATCAACAGCATCAACCCCATTGACGTTGCCGCACTGCGTCGTCCGGGGGCCGAGATCAAGGAAGGCCTGATCCCGGTGAACATGCTGTATGTCTCCCAGGGGCTTTCCGAGAACCTGACCGCCGAAGCGTTCTATCAGCTGGAGTGGGACAACTCGGTGGTGGACAACTGCGGCACCTTCTTCGGCAACGATGGCGTGGCCCAGGGCTGCAACGACCGTCTGGTGGTGGCCGGCCTGGACCTGCCGCCCGGCGTCTCCGACAACCGCGGCGCCCCGGACGCCAACAGCAACGTCTACATTCCGCGTCTTCAGGACAATGATCCGCGCGACAGCGGCCAGTTCGGCATTGCGTTGCGCTGGTACCTGCCCGAGCTGCATGACACCGAGTTCGGCGCGTATGCCATGAACTACCATAGCCGCAACCCCTTCCTGAGCACCGTGCGCACCACAGGTGCCGGCACACCGCCCAGCGCCCTGAACGTGCCGCGCAACGCGCACTACTTGATCGATTACCCCGAGGACATCCGCCTCTACGGCCTGAGCTTCCAGACCACCTTGAGTGGTATCTCGCTGGGCGGTGAAGTCAGCTACCGGCCGAATATGCCGCTACAGCTCAACACCGCCGACCTGCTCACCGGTACGCTCAACAGCGCCAGCTCGCCATTGATCACCAGCGGCTTTATTGCCCCGACGTCAGCGGCGGTGGCCGGCAGCGATATCAATGGCTACAAGCGCATGCCCGTGCTCCAGGCGCAAGTCACCGCCACCCAGTTCATCGACCAGGTCATGGGCGCCAGCCGCCTGACCCTGATCGGTGAAGTCGGCTACAACCACATCAACGGTCTGAGCGACAGCGACGGTAGCGACCTGCGCTTTGGCCGTAGCCCCGCTTATGGCTCCGGCATCCTGCCCGGTGCAGCCGGCCTTGCAACCTGCATCGGCACCGACGCCGGAACCCCGACCGCGAGCAATCCGGCCCAACAATGCAACGACAAGGGCTTCTACACCAGCAGTTCCTGGGGCTACCGCGTTCGCGCCAAGCTCGACTACCCCAACGTGTTCGCCGGTATCAACCTGTCGCCCAACCTGGCCTGGTCCCACGATGTCGACGGTTACGGGCCGAACTTCGAGGAAGGTAACAAGGCCATCAGCATCGGCCTGGATGCCGACTACCTCAATACCTACACCACCAGCCTCAGCTACACCGACTTCTTCGGTGGCGACTTCAACACCAACGTCGACCGCGACTATGTAGCGCTCAGCGTTGGCCTGAATTTCTGATGCAAGACCGGAGGAACACAAGCATGACTACTCTCACCATGATGCGCACTGGCGCACTGGCGCTGTCGCTGCTGGCCACCAGCGTGATCGCCGCCGTCTCGCCGCAGGAAGCGCAACAACTGGGCACCACCCTCACCCCCCTGGGCGCGCAGAAGGAAGGCAACGCCGATGGCAGCATCCCGGCCTGGACCGGCGGCCTCAAGCCCGGTGCGGCGCCGGTGGATGGCAATGGCTTTCTAGGCAATCCGTTTGCCAATGAGCAACCCCTGTTCATCATCACCGCCGCCAACGCCGAGCAATACAAGGACAAACTGACGCCCGGCCAGCTTGCGCTGTTCAAGCGTTACCCCGACAGCTACAAGATCCCGGTGTACAAGAGCCAGCGAACCGCCGCCGTCCCCGAGGCGATCTACGCCATCGCCAGGAAGAGCGCGGTAAGCACCGAGCTGACCGACGATGGCAACGGCCTGCGCAACTTTGCCGACACCCGCTACTACCCCTTCCCCATCCCGAAAAACGGTGTCCAGGTGTACTGGAACCACAACAACCGCTATCGCGGTGGCAACATGCTGCGTCAGGCCGCCCAGGCGGCGCCTCAGGTCAACGGCGCCTACTCGATCGTCGAGTACGATGATGAGCTGAGCTACCCGCAGTACATGGAAGGTGTCGATGCCAAACAGGCCGAGAACATCTTTTATTTCTACAAACAGAGCATTACTGCACCCTCGCGCCTGGCCGGCAGTGTGGTGCTGATCCACGAAACCATCGACCAGGTCAAGGAGCCGCGTCTTGCCTGGGTCTACAACGCAGGGCAACGCCGCGTGCGCCGTGCGCCGCAGATTGCCTATGACGGTCCGGGCTCAGGTGCCGATGGCTTGCGCACCGCCGACAACACCGACCTGATGAACGGCGCGCCGGACCGCTACGACTGGAAGTTGGTGGGCAAGAAGGAGATTTACATCCCCTACAACAACTACAAACTATGGTCGCCGAGCCTTAAGTACGCCGACATCATCAAGCCCGGCCATATCAACCAGGACCTGGCCCGCTACGAGCTGCATCGGGTCTGGCACGTGCAGGCCACGCTCAAGGCCGGCCAGCGACACATCTATGCCAAGCGCGACCTGTACTTTGATGAAGACACCTGGCAGCTCGCTGAAGTCGATCACTATGACGGTCGCGGCCAGCTCTGGCGTGTGGCCGAAGGCTATGCGGTCACCGACTACGAGCGAGGCGCTCCGGCCTACGCCATGCAGGGCATCTATGACCTGATCGCCGGCCGCTACAACGTCCTGGCGATGATCAACGAGTCCAAGCATGCGACATACTATGGCAGGCAGACCCGCATGAACGACTTCACTCCGGCGGCCCTGCGCAACGCAGGCGTGCGATAGGAACAGGCGGTGGGAGCGGACTTGCCCCGCGACTGCGGTGCGACCGGCACACCGCAATCGCGGGACAAGCCCGCTCCTACAGGCCAATTGGCCGCCGTTTGATTCAGGAAGCGGGTTGTGCCTCAGGCAACTTCCACGAGCCATCCAGAACCGCCCTGTCCGGCTGATAGAAACGCACCATGTAGTTCCAGCCCGGCATGATCGGCAAGCAGTTGGCAACCGTCGCCGTGCACCCGCCAAAGCGAACCGACACCGTACCGTCTTCACCTTTGCGCGCCGTGAAGTTATTCAATGCATAGGCTTGCTGGTCATTTTTCTGGAATTGCCCCTGCGCGTTGTAAACGCTGATGGACCAGAAAGCCCCTGCAGGCACATCGGAAACATCCAGCTGGTAAGGGGTATTACCATCATTAAGCGGCGGCGTCACAACCTGGTAGTAGGCGTCTTTCTCCGGGTTGCCGCCCCAGGCCATGGCACTGCCGATCAGGTGGCGTACAGGGTCGACGTCTTCACGCTTGCCGAACATGCCGCGCGAATCAGTAAGGGTCGAGCCCAGCGCCAACAAACTCTTTCTTACTTGCGCCCGGCTGGCTTCGTCCCAGTTCGGCACCTGGAACTGCCCAGGCCCACCGTCCTGCCTGGCGACAATGGCATCCTGCAAGGCGGCAATTTTGTCAGGTCCTGCGGGTCGGCGGGGTTGATCAGGGTGCGATCGCCGCCACCAGTGCTTTCAATTGATTCATTGTTCTTGTCCTTATAATGGCAATGGCCGCGGCGCTGTGGCCGTGGCCTGGAAGCACTTCAGCGCTTGACCAGCGCAGGCGGGAAATAAGTGCCAGCGGCGACCGCGCCCTTGGCGCCGTAATAGCGCAGTACCAGCCTGAATGGCTGTCCCGCGGCAGTCGGCAGCCAATTGCCCTGGTTGACGCCTGCCGGCTGTTGCGGACCGAAATAGAGGGTCAGCGAACCATCCGCGTTGTATTTCAGGTCCGATTGGTTGTTGAGCAGAAAACGTCCCAGCGGATTGGGCAACACGCGAAAGTTTTTCGCATCGGTGGCGGTGATCGACCAGAAGTAGCGGGCGAAATGCTGCGGTAACTGGTCGGCGGGGATGGTCAGGGAATAGCTTTGGCCACCCTCGAGCAACTCGCCGGTGCCCGTTACGGCCGCCCGGAAGTAATGAACCTCTTGCTGGGTGTTGGCCCAGATGCCGCCATAGTCGACCAGGGTTCGGGTCAGATAGTCGCTGCCGTACGCGCCGGAGACTGCCGGGCGCATCCAGCCGTTGCGCACGGTTCCCGGCCCGAGCGTGACCGCCGACCTGGCCAGTGCAGGATAGGTACGGGTTCTGACCTGCTGATCGATATGCGCGCGCGCGGCCGGGTCTGCAACCTGCATGGCGATTGCCCGAACCTTGGCCTGCACGCCTTGCATGCCGGGATTCAGGTCCGGCTCCTGCAGGGCAACCTCAGCCCTGTCGAATGCCTCCACGCCAGGCAACGTGCTCAGCTCGAACATCAGCGCCTCTGGAACAGCCGGCAGCGTGGGCGTGCCGGTAGGGCGCAAGGTGAACTGCTGTTGCAGCCGCTCGGCTTGTTTCGCATCTGCCCCCAGCTCCACCCGCGACAGCATGCGCGCAGTGCGTGCCGGCAGATCGATGCGCTTGACACCAGCGGGCAGCGTAACGTTTGCGTCCTTCAGGCACACCGCAAAGTCGCCATAAGGATGATCGGGCTGACTGCGCTCATTGATATTGGCCAGTGTCTCGCCCCAGCCATTAAGGAATTGCACTGTGTAGTAGCGATCGGTGATTTTCGGCACCGATATCTGCACGCAACTGCGCTCGTCCAGGGCTAGCCAGGCTTCCGAATAGGCAACATCCAGGTTGGGGTTGGGCCATTCGACATCCCCCGGCTTGCGGTGCACGAGCTGGTTCCACTGCATCCCTTGCTGAAAATCCAGCTGTTGTTGGCGCAGCACCAGCAGACGACCCAGCAAATAGATATAGGCGTCGCTGACATCCTGGTCCGAAAACTCCTGCGCTTGCGGCCCAGCAATGCTTTGAGTGGCGTGGGCAAAAGAGGACTGCAACGCGGCCGTCAGGCATGAAACCGCAAAAACGCCTCCGGCAAGCGCCAGTCGCGATGATCGTTTCATTATTATTCTCCTTGGTAATCCATTCTCTGCAGCCCCCCCAGCTTATGCAGCAAGCAACCCGGCTCCACACCTCCCTTTTGGAGTGGGCAGTTGCAACACAAGGCTCGTGCAATCCTTGCTCCCCCGTTTGATTTGCATCATGAGATTCTGGAAGTGGTCGTCAGAACCAGTGCATTCCAAAATGCCTTAGTTGAATCATTATTTGATCAAATGGGTGTCATATACCCATGTTTGCTTCACAATGGTCGCACAACAGGCAGTGTGGAATATTCTGATGCACCTCCCGATCACCGACGAGCGTCTGCTCAAAGCGTTGGCCGATGCGATTGTCGTCCACCCCCGCGCCACATTGAAGGAACTGGCAGAGGCAGCAGGCGTCAGCAAGGCTACCCTGCACCGTTTTTGTGGAACCCGTGACAATCTGGTGAGCATGCTGGAAAACTACGGGGAACAGATCCTCACTCAAGTCATAGACAATGCTGACCTGGACAATCCCGACTCGGTAACGGCCCTCCATCGGCTCATTGTCGAACACCTCAAGCATCGAGAGATGATGATCTTCCTGTTGTTCCAGTACCGTCCGGACTCATTCGACGAGAGTGATGCAAGTCGCCCATGGCGGGCGTATGCGGACACCCTGGATGCCTTCTTCCTGCGCGGCCAACAGGCAGGCGCTTTTCGCATCGACATCAGCGCTGCCGTATTCACTGAAATGTTCTTGAGTATGGTGTACGGCATCGTCGATGCCGAGCGCCGCGGGCGGGCGGCCAGCGCTACGTCCGTTCAGACATTGGAACTGCTTTTCCTCGACGGCGCTTCAGCACCTTCTCGCTAATCTACCTTCGCGAGTCAGAAAAAAGGTTCTTCACGGATTGTCGGGGGGGCGCGGGCCAGGGTTGGATTGGGCTGGGGTGTGGAGGCTGTGGGCTTATCCGATTGATGCCGCGACGCTGCCGGCCCCTTCCGCCTTTACGGCGGGTTCCTTTTGTCTTGGCAAAAGGAACCAAAACCGCTCGCTCCTGCATACGGCCCTACGCTGCGCTTCGGGTACCCTCGCTACGGCACCTTCCGGGGCCACGCGGCACTACGACTTGCTTCGCAAGTCTACGGCTCGCGTTCTTCAGCTACGCCGAAGGTGCTGCGCACGGCCCCTACAGGCGCCTCCACTCGGCCTTCTGAAGTCGCAAATTGCGGCGTCTGAACCTGCCCGTATGAAGAGCAAAAGCAAAAGCCAGAGCAAAAGCGACTGCAAGTCGTTGTGTTCGCTTCGCGTGCGAAGCCTGTCTTGCCGTGGTGATTATCCACTGCACAATCGACTTTCGAAGATAAAGCCAGTTCAGGCGCCGCCCGTAACTTTGCGACTTCAGGAGGCTGAGTGGCCCCGGAAGACGCCGGAGCGAAGGGACCCGAAGCGAAGCGTAGGGCCGTATGTAGGAGCAGGCGGTTTTGCCTACTTTTTCCAAGAAAAAAGTAGGCCGCCGTAAGGGCGGAAGGGGCCGACAGCGGCGCCACATCGAATGGATAAGCACACCTTTCTAGCATCCACCCAACCCAACCCTGGCCCACGTCCCCCCGACAATCCGTGAAGCACCAAAAAAAAGGCTCCAGGGATTCGTGCCCTGGAGCCAAACGGCTGGACTCGCCAACCAAAGGAGGCAGTTTCAGCCCTTGCTCGGCCACCCGCCGCCGAGTGCGCGGAACAGATCGACCAAGGCCAGTTGGCGCTCGGTGCTGACCTCGATGAAGGCCGCTTCATTCACATAGCTGCTGCGCTGCGCGTCCAGGTAGCGCAGGTGGTTGTCCACCCCGCCTTCGTAACGTGCCTTGGCCAGCGCCAAGGTCGCACGACTGGTATCGGCCAGAGCCCGGCGCGAGGCTTCCTCGCGTCGCAGGGTGTCAGTGGCAGCCAGAGCATCGGCCACTTCACGAAAGGCGACCTGTATCGTGCCCTCATAAGCGGCCACGGCCCAATCCTTGCGCGCCTCGGCCAGGCTCAGCCCGGCACGGTTGCGCCCGGCATCGAATAGCGGCACCGACAGCTGCGGCATAAAGCTCCAACTGCCCGAGCCTGCGTCGAACAGCCCCGCCATCTGCGCACTGGACGTACCGAAGGTGCCGGTCAGGCTGATCCGCGGGAAGAACGCTGCACGCGCCGCGCCGATATCGGCGTTGCGCGCCCGCAGCTGGTGCTCCGCGGCGAGGATGTCCGGACGGCGTTCGATCAGCGTCGAAGACGTGCCTGGGGCGATGTCCTGCAGCACCATTGGCGCCTGCGAGCGCTCGTCTGGAATCGCCTTGCCCGCATCCGCGCTACCCAGCAACAACACCAGGGCGTTGTACGCCTGGCGTTGCTGGCGCACCGTGGACTCGCGCTCGGCACGGGACTGCTCGACCAGCCCCAGCGCCTCCTGATGATCCAGCTCGGTAGCCGTACCGGCCCGCAGCCGCTGGACAACCAGGGCCAGCGAATCCTCGCGACTGGCCAGGGTCTGGTCGGTCAGCGCCAGGCGCCGCTCGGCGCCGTCCAGCGTCAGGTAGGCCTGGCTCACCTCGGCGATCAGGGCGATGCGCGCGGCACGGCCAACCTCCTCGGTGGACAGGTACTGCTCCAGGGCCGCATCGCTCAGGCTCTTGACCCGACCGAACAGGTCCACTTCATACTCCGGCAGCGACAGGCCCACCTGATAGGCGCTGCCGACGCCCTCACGACCATCGCTCGCCAGGTCCGAGGGCAAATGCTGACGGTTGCCGGAAGCCCCGGCATTCAAGCCCGGTACCCGGTCGGCGCGCTGAATGCGGTACTGCGCACGGGCCTGCTCGATGTCGAGCAAGGTCTGACGCAGCGAGCGGTTGTTGTTCAACGCGGTTTCGACCAACTGGTGCAGCACCGGATCGACGATGAACGCCTGCCAGTCCAGTTGCTCCACCTGCCGCCCCTGATCGCTGACGGCATTGCCCCACTGCGCCGCTACCGGAGTCTCCGGGCGCTGGTAGGTCGGTGCCAGGGAGCAGGCGCCCAAGGTGAGGGCCAGCGTGAAGGGAAGAATAAGCGTACGCATGACCATCACTTCACGACCTCGACGGCAGCCTCAACGGGTGCAGGCTTGGGTTTACGCTTGAGCAGCGTCAGCACCCAGACAAAGCAAATTGGCACGAACACCACGCCCAGCAAGGTGGCACTGAGCATGCCGCCGATCACACCGGTACCGATGGCGCGCTGGCTCGCCGCGCCGGCGCCGGAGGCGATGGCCAGTGGCACCACGCCGAGGATGAAGGCCATGGAGGTCATCACGATCGGCCGCAAGCGCAGGCGCGCGGCCTCGATGGCGGCGTCGCGCAAGCTGTAGCCCTTCTCCCACAGTTCCTTGGCGAACTCGACGATCAGGATGGCGTTCTTCGCCGCCAGGCCAATGATGGTGATCAAGCCGACCTTGAAGTACACGTCGTTGGGCATGCCAGTGAGCATCACCGCCCACACCGCGCCGAGGGCACCGATAGGCACGATCAGCATTACCGTCAGCGGGATCGCCCAGCTCTCATACAACGCCACCAGCAGCAGGAACACCACCAGGATGGCGAGGGCGAACAGGCCGGCGGCCTGGCCGCTGGAAACCTTCTCCTGATACGACAGGCCAGTCCAGGCATAGCCGATTCCCGGCGGCAGCTCGCTGACCAGACGCTCCATCTCGGCCATCGCCTGGCCGGTACTGTGGCCTGGCGAAGCGTCACCGGCGATACGGATCGACGGGTAACCGTTGTAACGCACCAGCTGCACTGGGCCTTCTTCCCATTGGGTGGTGACGAAGGCGCTGAACGGCACCTGCTCGCCGTTGGCGTTTGGCGCATAGAGGCGCAGTACGCTTTGCGGGGTCATGCGCTCGCCCTGTTCGGCCTGCACCACCACGCGCTGCTGGCGCCCGGCATTGGTGAAATCGTTGATCACCGCCGAACCGAAGGCGGTGGCCAGGGTGCTGTTGATAGCCTCGAAGCTCACGCCCAGGGCGCGTGCCTTCTCACGGTCGATCTTCACGCGCAGCTGCGGTGCCTCGGCCAGGCCTTCCATCATTGCGTAAAGGATCACCGGGTTGCCGTTGGCACGGGCCAGCAACTGGTCACGGGCCGCCAGCAGCGCTTCGCGCCCCAGGCCACCGCGGTCCATCAGGCGCAAGGCGAAACCGCCCGAGTTGCCCAGGCCGTCAATGGGCGGCGGCATGACCGCAGTGATGGTGCCGTCGCCATGGGTTGCGAACTGCGCGTTGATCGCCGCGGTCTCGGCATCCGCTGATTGCTCGTGGCTACGCACGGACCAGTCCTTGAAGGTTGGGAACGCCAATGCCGCGTTGTCACCCTGCCCCGAGAAGCTGAAGCCGCTGACGATGAACGAGTGCTCCACCGCGTCACGGGACATCAGGAACTTCTCCAACGCCTCTGCGGTGTGATCGGTGCGTACCCGGCTGGCACCCGGTGGCAGCTGCACGTCGACGACGCTGTAACCAAGATCCTCCGCCGGCACGAAGGCCTCCGGCAGACGCAGGTAGGAATAGCCGAGCACCACCAGGATGCCGACATAGGCCAGCATCCAGCGGCCGGCACGCGCCACCAGTTCGCTGTTGAGCAGCGAATAGCGCTCGGTCACACGGGCAAAGCTACGGTTGAAGGCGCCGAAGAAACCGCCCTTCTCATGGTGACCCTGGGGTATCGGCTTGAGCAGTGTGGCGCACAGGGCCGGGGTGAAGGTCAGCGCCAGGAAGCCGGAGAACAGGATCGACACCGCCAACGACACGGAGAACTGTTGGTAGATCACCCCCACCGAACCGGACATGAACGCCAACGGCAGGAACACCGCCGCCAGCACCAGGGTGATGCCAATGATCGCCCCGGACACCTGCCCCATCGCCTTGATGGTTGCGTCCACCGGCGACAGGCCCTCCTCGGCCATCAACCGCTCGACGTTCTCCACCACCACGATGGCGTCGTCCACCAGGATGCCGATGGCCAGCACCATGCCGAACATGGTCATCATGTTCACCGAGAAGCCGAGCAACTTCATGATCATCAGCGTGCCGAGCAGGCACACCGGCACCACGATCGAAGGGACCAGGGTGTAGCGGACGTTCTGCAGGAACAGGAACATCACCAGGAACACCAGGACCATGGCTTCGATCAGGGTGTGGATCACCTTCTCGATAGCCACGTCGACGAAGCGCGAGGTGTCGTACGCAATCGTGTACTCGACATCGTCCGGGAAGAACTGTGACAGTTCGGCCAGACGTTCCTTGACCAGCGTCGCGGTCTGGATGGCGTTGGCGCCCGGTGCCAACTGCACCGCACCCGCCACGGCCGGGTTGCCATTCAGGCGTGCAGACAGGTTGTAGTTCTCGCTACCGATGGCCATGCGCGCGACATCGCCCAGGCGCACGCTGGAACCGTCCGGATTGGCGCGCAGGACGATGCCGGCGAAGGCCTCAGGGGAATCCAGGGTGCCCTGTACTGCCAAGGTCGCGGTCAATTCCTGCTCGCTGGCACCCGGTGTGCCGCCAAAGCTGCCAGCCGGTACCTGGACGTTCTGGCCACGAATCGCATTGTTGATGTCGTCGATGGACAGGCCATAGCCCACCAGCTTCTGCGGATCGACCCAGACCCGCATGGCCGCTTCGGAGGCGAAAAACTGCAGCTTGCCCACGCCGGGTACACGCAGCAGTTCGTTGTTGATGTTGCGTGCGGCATAGTCAGCCAGGGCCGTGGTATCGCCACCGCTGCCGGCCTTGCTGGTCAGGGCGTAGATCAGCAGGAAGCCGGAGCTGGCCTGCTCCACCTTGAGCCCCTGGGTCAGCACAGGCTGAGGCATACGTGCCTCGGCCTGCTTCAATCGGTTCTGTACATCGACCTGAGCCATGTCCGGATCGGTGCCCGGCTCGAAGGTCACTATCACCTCGGCCACACCGTTGGAGTTGTTGGTGGACTCGTAGTACAGCAGGCCCTTGGCGCCGTTGAGCGACTCTTCGATGATGCTGGTCACCGACTCCACCATCACCTTGGCCGAAGCACCGGGGTAGGAGGCAGTGATGGAAATCTGCGGTGGCGCTACGTTGGGGTACTGCGCCACGGGCAAGGATGGAATCACCAGCAGGCCCGCCAGGGAAATGAACAACGCCACAACCCAGGCGAAGTTCGGGCGATGGATGAAAAATCTAGACATCTCGCTTGCCTCGCATCAGTCAGCGGCA
This sequence comes from Pseudomonas sp. NPDC090755, assembly GCF_044769005.1. NCBI lineage: Bacteria > Pseudomonadati > Pseudomonadota > Gammaproteobacteria > Pseudomonadales > Pseudomonadaceae > Pseudomonas > Pseudomonas sp. NPDC090755. Next base: position 31,835 of record NZ_JBIVXC010000022.1, read on the forward strand.
GCCGCTTGTTTCAGGGAAGGTGCCACCGGCATACCCGCAGCCAGCCCCGCCGGGCTGCCAACGATGACCTGATCACCCGGCTTGAGCCCCGCTGTGATCTGCCAGCGAGCGCCCTGCATCGCACCGGTTTGTACGGTGCGTGCTTCGGCGATGCCATTGGCGGCCACGAAGACCCGCGCCTGACCATCGCTGCCGCGCTGAACGGCGCGCTGGGGAACGAAAATGGCTTGGTTATCGGTGCCTTGAGGCGTGCGCACACGCACATACATGCCCGGCAGGAGGGTGCCGTCGGCGTTGTCGAATCGGCCGCGCAGGATGACCTGGCCGGTACCCCGATCCACCGTCACGTCGGTGAACATGAGCTCGCCCGATCGCTGGAAATCAACACCCTCCACGTGCGCCGTCAAACGCCCGCCGTCTGCCGCGAGCGTGCCATCCTTCACGGCTTGGCGCAGACGCAGTGCGTCAGCAACGGGCTGCGTGAAATCGACGTAGATCGGGTCGAGTTGCTGGATGCGTGCCATCAGCGTCGCATCGCCCTGCCCTACCAACGCGCCCTCGGTGACCAAGGCACGGCCAATACGTCCGGAGATCGGCGCGGTGACCGTGGCGTAGCCCAGGTTCAGGCGTGCGGTCTGCACATCGGCCTGGCCAGAACGCACGGCCGCCCGGGCGCTGTGCAACTCGGCGGTGGCGCTGTCGAAGTCCTGTTGGCTGATCGCCGCGATCTTGACCAGCGGTTCATAACGCTTCACCCGCGCCAGGACTTCCTGCTGCACAGCCTGGGCACGAGCCAGGTCGGCCTCGGCGCGGGCCAGGGCAGCCTTGAACGGCGCCGGATCGATCTGGAAGAGCACCTCGCCGGCGTTGACGTCAGCCCCCTCCTCGAAGCGCTTGTGCAAAACGATACCTGGCACCCGCGCCCGCACCTCAGCAACGCGCATCGGCTCAACCCGGCCCGGCAATTCAGCGGCCAATGTCACCTGCTCCGCTGCCAACGTCACGACGTCTACCGGGTAGCTCGCATTGGCTGCACCGTCCTGTTCTGCTGCGGGATTGCATCCGGCCAAGGCAATCGCCGCTGCCAGTACTCCCACTCTGATCGAACCTTTCTTGCCCATCACTCACCCGAGCCTTGATTGAAAACGGCTCGAATGCTACTTTCAAAATCATAATGAGTCAATTATGTCTCATTAAGTTCACGAGAGACTCCCGATGAACTCCCTGATCTCAGGTGTTGATTTCACAAGCCCACTTCTGCCAGACAAGCTAGTGAACGCCCTCTATGCGGCGGTCGCCTTACGACCAGGCGCCTCCATGGGCGAGTTGGCTGCGCTTGCTGGCATCAGCCGAGCGACCCTGCATCGTTACTGCGGTACAAGAAATAACCTGGATAGCCAGCTCGAACAGCACGCCAAAAAAGCCCTCCTCCAGATCCTTGGCCACATCGAACTGCTCTCCACGCAGCCGCTGGCTGCTGTGCATCAGCTGATCGAGGAGCATCTGGATCGTGGTGAACTGATTATGTTTCTAGCGTCCCGTTACCCTGTGCACACCAAAGCGCAACACGAGATCGGCCTGCCGTTCTACCTGGAGAAGCTCGATGGGATGTTTCTCAACGGACAACAGCAGGGCGTATTTCGTGTGGATGTCAGTGCTATGTTGCTGACTGAGATGTTCGTATCGCTGTTGCATGGCGCAGTAGATGCTCGCCAACGCGGCCGCATGCCAAGAGCGTGCAGAAAAATGCTGGAAAACACTTTTCTGCAGGGCATCGCGACGCGACCGCTTGATTGAGAGGTCGCGAACAGCAACAGCAGTGAAGGCGCGCTGCGACACCGAAAGGAAAGGGATGGAGGCTATTGCTCGCCGTCATCCAGCGGCGTACTCCAGATCACCAGCTCAAGCGCTGCGGCGATCTGGATGCGATGGTCGGCAAGCTCGACGGGCAGCAGGTGCTGGGCGCGCTCCAGCCGACGCAGCAATGTATTGCGGTGCGTACCCAGCACTTCAGCGGTCTGGGTGATATTACAGCCATTGGCCAGGAAGGCGTGCAACGAGCGCTGAAGCGCTGTGGGCTCGGTCGCCAACCGCCCCAGCGTACTCAAGACAAATTGCCTGGCCGCACGGGCGTCCTGGGTCATCAGGGACACCATCCTCACCTGATCGATCGTGGCAACGGCGGGGGCGCCAGCCAACCGGCCCATCAATCGCTGGGTGGTCAAGGCTTCCAGGTGTGATCGACGAAAGCCATTCATGCCCGCGCCGGCAGAGCCGATTGCCGCGCGTATCTTGGGAAACTGCCGAGCGACGCCTTGCAGCAGGTTCAGGTCCAGCGGCTTTGCCGCATTGCTCCAGACCCACAGGGTCGCGGGGCCGGCGAACACGATCAGGGGTGCTACCGTGCCCGTGAGATGCGCCAGCGCGCGGGCCATTTCCTCCAGCGGGCGGATCTCTGCGTCCGGGGTTTCGCTCCAGACGAGGCAGGCATGGTGCTTCTGAAAAAGGCTGTAGCCCAGTCGTCTGCTGAACTGCTCCGCCTCCACATCTCTGCCATCGAGCAACCGACTGACCAGGCTGCGTTTGTCGATAGGGTCGTCATGGGCCAGGGCGCTCTTTTCTTCCAGGATGATCTGGGTCACCACGCGCATGTTGCTGTCGATGAACTCCGAGATCGAGCGCGACGAGACGTCCAGGAACTCCTCGAGCACCACAGGATCCTGCGTCAGGCTGAACGCCATCTTCATCCACAGCTCCCAGGCTGTGTTTTGTGTCGACCTTGCGACATTCATCAGCAGTTCGGACAAACCCCTGCGGGCAAGCTCCCTGGCCGTGTCCACCATGTCGGCAGACACGTAGGCTTCCACCGGCTCTCCAGGGCGCTGCAGATTGGCATTCGCCCAGTGCAGCAACTCTGCCCGATTGGCGCGCCGGCACGCCGCGAGGATGACCGGGTCCTCCAGCAGCTTCGCATCGTCCGGTGAAGAGAAAAGCGACTGGTTCAGGCGCTCGACCCACTCCGGCGGTAGCGTCTGAGCGAGCTCGGCGCCTTTGCGCATGAGTTCACGAACGGCTTCCGAAGGGCGTGGCCAGGGGGATGGCGTGCTGGTCATGGGCAGTGCAAATCACTCAAAAATACGAAGGGAAATGGTGCAGTTTGTACCTTGGCGTGAGGCAAGGGGAAACCTAGCATGAACTCACTGCCTGAACAAAAAATACAAGGAGGCACCGTGACGCTCCCTGTTCTTTTTTTGGGTTTAGCGCAGTGGCAAGCGGGCGTGTTTTTTGATGCCCGTTGATGGGGCATCAATCCGCCTGCGCCAACCGTTCCTTTCAATCTGGAGTGTTCTCAATGTCAGCCTCTCGTGACGCCTTGCCAAGTCTGCCCATCGTAAACCGATCGACTTCCGCGCAAGAGATTGTTCTGCTGAGTGACCAAGCGGGTGCGGTCATCATCCGTAATTTCATGACACCTGAACATGTAGCAAGAATCAACGACGAACTCGAAGCACCACTTGCCGCGCTCGATGCAGGCTCCAAGCACGAACACGAATTGATTGCAGCGTTCCATGGTCATCAAACCAAACGGCTGACCAACCTCGTTACTCACAGCAAAACCTTTCGTGAGGAAATCCTGGATGACGACCTTTTTCACGAGTTGGGACGCGTGCTTTTTGAGCCGGAGTGCGGTGATTGGTGGTTGACAACGGCCCAGCTGATCGAGATCGGCCCAGGCAACAAAGCTCAGATGTTGCATCGTGACATGGCGCAGTACCAACCGTTTGTGACCATGAACAAGCATGCGCCACGCACCATTACGAACCTGATGCTGGCGCTAACGGATTTCACCGAGGAAAACGGCGCTACGCGCTTGATTCCGGGGAGCCAGGACTGGGATGACTTCGAAGATGTCGGGACCCCGGAGATGACGATCCCAGCCCTGTTGAAGGCTGGGGATGCCGTGCTGTTCAGCGGGAAAGTCGTTCATGGTGGCGGGGCCAACGTAACAACTGACTATTACCGTCGCGGGCTCACGATTCCGATGCAGGCCTCGATCATTACACCTGAAGAAGCCTATCCGTTGATCGTGCCGCTTGAGGTGGTCAGGACGCTTTCCCCACGCGTGCAGAAGATCCTCGGTTTCCGTTCTCAATACCCCAATGGCAGCCCTGGCCTGTGGCAACATAACTACGCCGACTTGGCGGATTATCTCCAGCTCTAGAAACACAGACAATGAAAGAGGCCAGGCATCGTCTTGCGATGCCTGGCCTCTGCACGAGTGGCGGTAAACGCCTCATGGCTTGCGTACCACAGGCAGTTCGCCCGTTGGCGCGCAGGGCCATGAGCAACCCTTCACTCCTGGTAGGGCACTACTCCGCGACGTGAAAACAGAACAGGTGCTCCATCGGCATTGAACAGCGCCGCCGTCAGCGAGACACCATCAGCGGACTGTTTTTCCTGGAAACTGTGTCCACCATCGCTGCTCTGTACCATCAGCCCATCCAGCCCAACCGCCAGCACGTCAGGGCCCGCTACCGCGACAGAGGTGACAGAGCCTTTGCTTTGCGTTGGCACTCTGCGAAAGACCTTGTCACTCACTGAGCCGTGCAACAGTGTCCCACGCTGGCCACCAAGCAGCAGACGCCCATCGGCCAGTACCGCGCCAGACCAAAGGGTGCCTTCGTAGCCGGTATCCAGATAACGCCAGCTTTTTCCATGGTCTTCGGAGTGCAACACTTGCCCATGCTCGGCCGTAGCGTAAAGCGTGTTGCGGCTATCGGCAAAAAGCCCCATCAGGTTGAGGTCGGCCCTCTTCGCGCCTGGTGGTGCCTGCAACGGCTGCTCCGTCCACGTCTTCCCACCATCTTCGGTCGTCATCAGCAAAGACCAGAGGCCTACCGCAACGCCGTGCTGGGCATTGAAAAAGTGCACTGCAAACAGCGGTCGATCCTCGGCAGTGGAGAGGCGCTGGACCTGCCAGGACTCTCCGCCATCCGTGGTGGACAGGATCGCGCCCCAGTGACCAACCGCCCACCCCCGCTTGGCATCCACGAAGGACACCCCCGTCAACGGTGTGGACAGCGGTACCGAGTTCGCCTGACGGAAATTTTTACCGTGATCATCGGACAGCAACACAACGCCGTGGTCGCCGACAGCGACCACGCGCTCCCCGGCCCACGTGGCATCCAGCATGGTGGCCTGCGTGGCATTGCTCGCCTGCGCGGCCGGCACGGCCTGCAACGGCGCGGCCTGTAGAGACATCAGTGGCAGTGCTGCAACAAGCAAGGCCGCGGTAAATGAACCTATGTATCGCATGCTTCTCTCCTCAGTGCACCAACGCGCCGATCATGCGCACGGGGCGCTTACGCGGGAACACCCGCTCCAGCCATACGGCGAAGGCCGGCAGCACGGTCATGGCCATGACCATGTTGACGATGAACATGAAGGCGAGCAGCTTGCCCATGTCGGCCTGGAATTTCAGATCCGAGAACGCCCAGGTGGCGACGCCAACTGCCAGGGTGATCGCGGTGAAGATCGTGGCCACGCCCACCTCGAGCAGCGCGTATTCGACCGCCTTGGTGATCGACTGGCCATGGGCCTGGTGCAGTTGCAGGCGGTTGTAGATGTAGAAGGCGTAATCGACGCCAATGCCCACCGCCAGCACCATCACCGGCAAGGTGGCAATGGTCAGGCCGATCTGCAGTTCCTTCATGAACCAGTAGCCAATGAACGTACCGATGGTCAAAGGCAGGCAACACACCAGGACCGCCCGCAAATCGCGATAGACAGCGAACACCAGCAAGGCGATGGCGGCATAGACGTAAAGCAACATGGGGGTTTCGCTTTTCTCCACCTCTTCGTTGATGGCTGCCAGGACACCGGCGTTGCCTGAAGCGAGGCGAACCGAAAGGCCTGGCATCGGATACTCGCTTCGGAAAGCCTTGGCGGCTTCCACCACCCTGTTGATCGTCGTGGCTTTGTGATCCGCCAGATACAGGTGCACGGCCGACATGCTGCAGTCGGTACGCATCAGCCCGGGCGTGCGCGCAACCTCGGTGGCCAGCGCGGCGTAGTTCATCGGGTCGATGGGTACCGCAGCCATCTTCGGATTGCCTTCGTTGTACCCCTCGTTGAATTGGCGCATGTTGGTGGAGAAGGAAGCGACCGACAAGACGCCGGGCACCCCCTGCATGGCCCACACGAAGCGATCCTGGTATTGGCCCAGGGCGACCTGCTCGCAGGCCACCTGGTTGTCTTCGCCAGCGGTCTCCTGATTGACCTCGAACACCACGCTGAGCCAGTCCAGACCGATGTCGTAGTTGCTGGCGATGGAGACTGCATCGCGATTGAAGCGCGAGTCCTCACGCAACTCTGGCGCACCCGCCTGCAGTGTACCGACGACACGGTCATGGCTTTGCCAGATCGCGACCAGAAAGATTGCCAATGCAATGCCAAGCACCCACTGCGCCTTGCGCGGCTCGGCCAGCCGAGCCAGGCCTCGTAGCCAGCGGGACCGGCGCTGCCGGGAAATCTCCTGCGCCGCAGCGTACTTGTCATCGACACGCAGCAAAGACGCCATCAACGGCAACATCACCAGGTTGGTGACGATCTTGTAGGCCACGCCAAGTGATGCGGTGATCGCCAGCTCCCGCACCATCGGGATGGGGATCAAGAGCAGCGTCACAAAAGAAACCAGTGCGGTCACCAACGCCAGTGTCCCAGGGATCAGCAAACCCGTGAAACTTGAGCGCGCCGCCTCTTCGGCACACTTGCCAATAGCGATTTCACGGACGATGAAGTTGATTTGCTGCACGCCATGGGAGACCCCGATGGCAAACACCAGAAAGGGCACCAGGACCGCCAGCGGGTCGAGGCCATACCCCAGCAGGCGCAGGCTGCCGAACTGCCATATCAGCGAAGCCAGCGAACAGACCAGCGCCAGCAGCGTGAAGCGCAGCGAGTGGCAATACCAGTACACCGCCCCCGCCGTCAGCAGCAGCGCCAGCAAACAGAACTCCAGCACAGCTGAAGCCCCGTCTGCGATGTCGCCTATCTGCTTGGCGAAGCCGATAATCTGGATGTCGAAATCGCCATCCTCGAATTGCTGGCGGATCTCGCTCTCCAGCCGATGGTTGAACGCGACATAGTCCAGATGGGCCCCGTTGGCATCGAACTCATTGAGTTCCGCGGTGATCATCGCGCTGCTCTGGTCACGGGAGACCAGCGTGCCAATGAAGCCTCCCTGCGCAGTGGAGTTGGAGATCGTCGCGATGATCTCGTCATTCAAGTGCTCGGGGGAAACCGTCCCTGGTACCAGTGGATCGGCGCGAAAACCTTCTTCAGTGATCTCGTTGACGAAGGCATTGGGCGTCCACAACGAACGCACACTGCTGCGCGAAACACCCGGGAGGAAGGTCACCGCCTGGGTAACGTCATAGAGCCGCTTCAGGCCTGGGGCGCTCCAGATATCGCCACTTCGGGCCCTGACCACAAGGGTCAGCCGGTTTGCCCCCAACAGGTCATTGCGGTACGTCTCGAATGTCTTGATGTATTCGTGACCGATCGGCAATTGCTTTTCGAAGCCGGCATCCATACGCAGTTGCACGGCGAACCAGCCCATGATCAGCGTGAAAATGGCCAGGCTTGCCAGCACCAGTCGACGATGACCGAACAAGACGTCCTCAACGCGTGACAGCACGCCACGAGCCCTGATTTCAGATAGTTTTACAGAACCGTTCACGGCAGGCCTCACAAGGTGCGGGAGATCGCGACACCGACATAATCGCGGTCACGGTACAGCTGATCGTAGGGCGTCTCGCCCCCCATGAACTTCGCGTAGTTGAGGGAAATCTGCCAACTGGCGGGGTTGCGCACGAAGTTCAGGTAGAGGTTCATGCTGCTCGCGTCTTCAGTGAAGGTTGCGCTGAGGTTCGGTGTTCGCCCTCCAAGCGATCGTGAATAGAAGACGCCAGGCGTGACCTGCCACCCCGGCAGCAACGTGCCGTCATAGGTAAGGCTGAAATCCAGGTTGATACCCGACGAGGTCTTGTCGCCGTGGGCTTTCGGTGCTGTCGCCGGGTCCAACTGCCAGGTATTGAGGCCCGCCGCGATCGGCTCACCGTTGACCTCGTCATGCAGCCCCGGGTAGTTGATGACCACGAGTTCAGTCAGCAAGGTGCCCGTGCTGGCCCCGGTGAAATCGAGAAACGTCGGGGAGTTGGAAGGCGTGAAGCTATACAGGCCTGTCAGGTGCCACTGGAATTTCTGTTCGTCCTTCCAGCATTTGCCACCATTGGCGGCACACAGGTCGATGACCGGGTTGAGCATTACCGAGTCCTTCGGTCGGTACGACAGTTCTGTACCGACCGCCCAGTCACCTAGCGGCATGTTGGCACTGATGCCATACATCATCCGATCTTCCTGGTACTCCCAGGTCGGTGCCGCCGCGAAGGTGTCCGGGTCAAGAATATCGACACGCAATGACGGCAACTTGTCGTGATAACGCATCACGTAGAGGCCATAGTTGATGTCGCTGTCCTCCGGTTGCCAACGCAGCGAAAGGCCCCACTGACCGCTATCGCGGGCGTCCTCTTCAGAGAACCCGTAGTCCCCCCTGCCCTCGCCGAGCCCGTTGGTCGTGGACCAGTAACTGCCCACCGGGGGGAGTTCGCTCTTGTTCCAGCGCAATTGATAGTAAGCCTCGATATTCACCCCGGCGCCCAGGCCCGACGCAACGCTGAGCATGGGCGCCGGCAGCACGGCCTCCTTGAGCTGCACGCCAGGACGCGCCAAGGCTTGATAGTCGTAGGCGTTGGTGTTGTTGATACCCCCCGCCACGAACAGGCTTTCGCCCCAGTTGATCACCTGGTTGCCCAGGCGAGCCCGCACCCGCTGCCCGCCCAGGTCGAAGCCTTTGCTCACCCACAGGTCCAGCAGGCGCGCCTTGAAGGCGAGGTCGTCTTGAGCGTCGTCACTGAGCCCGTTGCTGCCGACACTCTCGGGGGTGTTGAACGACAGCGTGCCGGTGGTATCGGTGGCAGCGAAGTCCCGGATCCAGGTGCCACGCGCCATGAACGTGACGTCCTCGGGCAGTTTCAGCAACAGCTCATGAGTACCCTTGAGGTAGTTGGTGAACAGGTCGCCCCGGTCATAGTTCAGGTCCCCTTGATCAGCCACGCCTGAGCTCTGCGCCAGGCAGCCGGAGGGCACATTGTGCCCGGTCGCTCCCTGGTTGATCAGATTGCAGCCGCGCGACTCCGTACGCAGGCCCATGCCTGCGGTGATCGTGGAGTCGAACGAGCCATGAAGAGTTTCGGTTTCAAAGGTGAACCCCATTGCCAGTGGGGTTGCGCACACGATGACAAGGCCTGACGCTTTCGTAATTATTTTTTTCATGCTGGCTCTCGATCTGACGTCGTTCTAGCGCTCGCTGATGGCTCGCAGGTTGTCGGAGGTGAAGAAATCTCGTTTCAGCCGAGGGCTGCCACTGTCCTCGGTGAGCCAGCGAATATCGCTCTTGCCCGCACCGATCGAGGTCATGTCGAAGAGATAGCGGCCATCGACCAGGTTGTACTGGACCTGCGCCTGCACATCGCAAGTGCCCGTCTCGTACACGGGAATCGAAAACCCTTCACGCACCTTCCAGATCTGCCCTTGCTTGTCATAGTCGACGGCCAGCAACGGGTTCCAGCTGTCCTCGTCGATGTAGAACATGCGTTTGGGTGCCTGATGGCGCATACCCTGGCGGACAGTGGCCTCGACGACCCAGACGCGATGCAGCTCGTAGCGGCGCGACTGCGGCGCGATCGAATCGTTACCGGCGAACGTTTCCGCCTTGGTGGCGGTGTCATAGGCACCGAAGGCGTTATATGGCACCAGCAGTTCCTGCTTGCCGACCAGTTTCCAGTCGAAGCGGTCCATCGTTCCGAAGAAGACGTTCGCCTCATCGACGGTGTACTGGTTATCCAGCCCGATCTGCGGAGCGTCGTAGGAGTACGACGGCATGCGCCGGACTCGACGCTGGCCGGGGAAGTAGTAGAAGGTCGTGGCCTGCTCGCCGGCCACGGCCGTCTGCACCGCCGACTGGCCGGCCAGCGCGGCGGGCTCCAGGTAATTGAAGAAGGTCGCGTTTTCCAGGCGGCCGACGGACGAGAACAGCGCGCTGCCTTTCTTCCCCCAGGGCGTGAAGAAGAAGGTGTCTGTGGATTGGCGTAACCACTCCCCTCCCTTGCGCGGCGAAATACCCGAAATGCTTTTCGGGATTTCGACGCCAACGCCGCGGTAGCGCATCTTCATGTTCCACATCACCTCAGCACCGGTGTTGGGCAGAGGGAACGGGATACCCGGCACATGGGCTTCCTCGAGGGCAACCCCCGTGGAATCGAGCTTGGCGAAGCCAGCGTTCTGCCGGGTGTTCTCAGCCACGAAGTCCGGCACGCCGCAGGTACGGCGGGTCGGATAGACCTCCATGCGGTAGCCTGGAATCTTCTTGAACAGTTCGAGCTGGGCGGGAGACAGTTTGCTCGCATGCTGCGCCACATTGCTCGAGTCGATGCTGTAGAGGGGTTTGTCGCCCTTGAACTTCCAATGCGCTGCTCGCACCTGGCCGTAGCTCCAGCCTGTCCCCTGCGGCCCGGGGGCTGCCCAGGCCGGAATCTCCCCGCTTGAACTCGCGGCGGTCTCGCCACCCAGCGGCGTCAGCTTGGAACCCAGCGCCTCGGCCCCCTGGGACGCGGCCTGTACCGAGCAGATCGCGGTCGATGCAACAAGGGTAACGAGCAGCTGCCTGAAAATACGGCGGGTGGACACTTCACCTTCCGGCCGTGCAGTTACTTCTTTCATTGGAGGATCCTCAAACAAAGGGCTTGGACCGGCGGCTCAACCCTCCAGGTGGGAAGATCGGCGCCTGCTACATCCTGATCATCTGACATGATCAATTGACCATGTCAGATGATCAACACGCAAGCCATATGCCAGAAATTCTGATTTGTGGAATACATTAGATAAATCAGCTAGTTAGGTTTTGTTCTTGATTTATGCCTGCCACGCGTCTGCACCATTATGGGAACTAAAGAAACACGTGTTACCAATAGAGGCTCGCTCATGACGCACCGCGTAGACATACGCTCGGTCGTTATATGGTTATTGTTAATCCAAGTGATTCCCATGAGCACAAATGTTTCGCCCATAAAAAAACCGCCCCTAGGGGCGGTAAATAAGCAGGCCTTGGCCCGCCATGGAGTAACATCCAAACCACAAACAAACTGAAGTACTGCCTTCTGTCAGCAACAGAACAGCGCGTCACCTCTTGAACAATTCAACCGGAATGGAGCATTGCGCAAGAAGACACTTTCCTTGAACGCTGAAGTGCACCATAGGCATAGAACAACTGCACAATTGAATATGACCAGGCCAGGAAGGCGAAGGTCATGAAGATCATCTTCGTGTCATCACCCGGAATCGGGAAGAAGTCATACCTCAGTGCTACCGTCAGCCCCGCCGCCCCGCCCAGGAAGGTGGCCAGCGCATGCAGAAGCTCGCCTGCACGCGCCAACCGCCAGGCAAAGTAGGACAGGTACAAGGTGTAAGCTGACCACATCAGCACATAGAAATAGGGAAGTGACGCGTTAAACGCACTCGACAGGAAGTAAGTGGCCGCGGCGACAAAACCAGCCAAAAACAGCAGGACGTCCTTCGCGGCAGAGGGCTTGTAATTGTGCGTTACGGCCATCAACCCGAGCGTTGCAATAACAGGTACTCCAACCCCTCGGGAAAAGGCATCGAGAAAGATGGCGATATTGTAATTGGCTTGCCAGCCCGTAGCGATGAAGGCCGTGAAGTTTGTTGCGGATATCCCTACAATTAAAAACTCCACGCCAAGCAGATAATTTCTACGCCTGATAAATGCGGCGCCATAATACAGGCCGCACACCACCAGCAGCACGCATGAAACCAACGCAAACAAATCTCTCAGTTCCACGATAACAGTCTCTGTAAATAGGGTCCGTTTTCCTGCAGCTACTTACGCAGGGCAACAACATTTCGTTGCGCTCAGTCTTTCATGGCATTGTCTTTACGCACTTTTCTGTCAGTCCAGGCATCCAGCAACTTGGCTGCCGCAAAAGCAGACTGTATGGCGCACCATTGAAACGGCTCAGGCAACATGGACGGTGTCCTGTGTTGCAACGCCGCTAGCAGCTCAGGCGCTTTGCCATTGATTTGCCCGGCAAAAAGCGACCCCATGAGCGATTGAGTGGCCAGTCCGTGACCCGAACAGCCCGTCGTATAGAAAATATTCTGTTTAGCGCCCATTGCGCCGACCACCGGCAGGAAGTCATAGGCGCCACTGACATAGCCACTCCAGCAGTGCTGAATGCCAAGGCCTTGCAATGCAGGAAAGCGCTCGCGCAACACCTGCGCCAACGCCGCGTAGGCGCCATGGTCTGGAATATTGGGTGTCTTCGACCCGTAGGCATAACCCAGCTGCTTGACAGTCAACACCAGGGTGCCGTGGGCCGTCAGGCGGTGGCTTTCCATGGTGTAATGCGGCGTGATGATCCCTTCCCGCCCTTTCCAACCCAAGGCAGCCAACTGCTCTGTCGATAGCGGTTGGGTTTCGATTGCCGAAACCCGAATCGCCGCAACCTTGTTACGCAACACTCCCAACTGAGGTGTGTAGGCATTGGTTGCCAGCACCATTGCCGGAGCGCTTGCACGACCGTGCGCAGTCTTGCAGGTGATGACCTGCCCCTCACTGAAGGAGAGCAACGGCGTACGCTCGTAGAGTTTCACGCCAGCCTCGATTGCCGCACGCCGCAGGCCGCTGACGTACTTCCCCGGATTCAAGGTGCCACCGCGCTGCTCGGTGCCGAACAGAAATGCAGGCGGGATGCCCCGCGCACGCATCTGGGCACGGTCCACGAAGCGGGTGACCGACCCCAGCGTCTGACCCAGCTCCATATTTTTCCGCAAGCGCTTTTCCTGGCCTGGGTGAACAGCGGCCCGAATCACGCCCGAAGGGGTGTAGTCACAATCGATACCCAACGTCGTCAATCGCCCTTCCACGTAGTTGACAGCCTCGTCGTAGAACCTGACGAACTGCCTTGCCTGCTCCACGCCCACCCGATTGACAAAGACCTCGCACTCGATCCCCATGCTACCCAGCAGATAGCCCGCATTGCGCCCACTGGCACCGAAGCCGGCGAACTCCTGCTCCAGCACGATGACATCCGCTCCAAGCGCCTTTAGCTCCAGTGCGGTCGATAGACCGGCAAAGCCGGCCCCGATCACGATCACATCGGCATGCTCGTGACCCTTGAGCGCCGGCTGCAGATCGCCTGGCCGCTCCACCCATCCACCCAGGCTGCGGAATCTCAACGGCGCAGAATCGCCGTGGGCTGCTGTGTTCAACGCATTCATTCACATGACTCCCAGGATACCGGCCAGTGTTGCCAACATGGGTCGCCCCATGGCGACTCGGGATTGTCAGAACCCTTTTCCCGCCTCGGAGAAAGCGGGCATGCCCAGGAGCTCTTGCGGGTCTCGCATCTGGCCATCGATTTCCACCCAACCCAGCAGCGTGGAGCTGGCACTCCAGCCCAGCAGGCGTTGCATTTCTGCAGGGAGCTGGCGAACGCGCTCAACGGGAATGGACAGGAAGTGATTCTCTTCAAGACGCAGGAAGGCCAGGTCATAGGCCATCGTCAGCCCGGTACGGGGAGACGCGGACGTGTTGGCGCCGCCGCCGTGATACACCGACCCCATCCACAGCAGCGCGGAGCCAGCCTTCATTTGCGCGGCGACGGTTTCTTCCTGGGTTGGCATTCGCTCGTCATCCCATTGATGACTACCGGGAATGACACGCGTTGCACCGTTCTCTTCGGTGAAATCTGAAATGGCCAGCATCATTTGCAGCCGGGCCTCACGACCGTACTGGGGGTGCCGCCAGAGCGACGTGGCATCGTCACGATGCAGTGGCTGAAGGCCTTGGCCGGGACCAATCTGAATCGCCTGGGTAATGCTGAGCTGAATGTCAGGCTCGATCTCGACGCGCTCGCTTCCCACCCAGACGTGGGTAGGTGTCTGCAGGATCTTTCTGGCCGCGCCAATGAACAGCGGGTTCAGTGCCACCTCCACCGCCGTGTCGCTGCGCCCGATGATACGGGCGACACGTCGTGTCTGCGTGCCTGCAAAATAAGGGTCCACTCCGCAAGGCGTGGCATTCAGGTAGGTGTCCAGCTCTTGGGCAAGGGACTTCAGCGTCGCTGGCGAGACAAAGTCGGAAATGATGATCCCCCCGTCACGCCTGATGATCTCCACCACCTGCTCGATCGATGCATCGCTGCTGACCGTCGAGAGTTCTCGTGTATCCATCTGCTTTCTACCTGTCTGGTTTTGTCATTGTTCTATCCAGCGAGCCTGGGCAACCCGGCTCAGCCCACCCGTGCCAACCAGTTCGGCGTGGCGTAGGTGGAGAACTCATCATTACCGAACATGGTCATTTGATCAAGTCGTTTGATTTAAGTATTTTTCGTACGACTACATACCCCTGGGGAATGGGATTGCATCGACTCATGGATTGAGGCATGACCTTGCGATAGCATTCGTCACCGTCGACACCAGACCAGAAGGCTGGCGGCAACACCGAATAGGGAGAACGCTCAATGGCTCGGATAGGCGCTGAAGAGCGCAGGCAGGACTTTATCGAGGCCACCGTGAAGGTGATCGCGGAACACGGGGTGGCCAACGCCACGACCCGGCGTATTGCAGCGGCGGCGGATTCTCCGCTGGCTTCGTTGCACTATGTCTTCCACACCAAGGACGAGTTGTTCTATGCGGTCTACGAGTCCTTGATAAACATGCCGCAGCAATCGTTGCAGCACGTGCCGACAGGCGCCACGGCAGCGGAATCGGTGGGAGAAATGTTGCGCCAGCTGGTCAACTGGTTCACGGCCCATCCTGAAATGGCGACCACGCAGTTCGAACTCTTTTGCTGGAATCTGCGCAACAACCCGGCGATGGCGGCCAAGATCTATGCCGTCTCCATCGAAGCGACCCAGCAGGCCATCGAAAAGGTCACCGCCTGCGCGCTGGACCAGGCCGCACTGACCACCATCAGCCGTTTGCTCATCAATCTGTTCGACGGATTGATGCTCGCCTGGTCCGCCCACGGCGACCGTGCGCGCCTGGAGGCGGAGACCGAAACAGCCTGCCAGGCGGTCAAGCTATTGGTGGCCAGCTACTGAGACGCCATTCGGATGCGCCGTGCTGCGCTGCGGCACGGCAATCCGAAGACCTGGACGTTTTTACCAGACCGGCAGGCGAGCGCGCCTTGTCGCACCCTGGCCCCTTCCCACTATCGGCCCGGCTTCTCCCTCACGACTGCACCTTGGCGGCCAGCCTGGTCAATGCTCGCCGGAACACCAAGGTGCAAATCATCCTAAAACGATAGCGAGCTGGTGCATTTTGCACCTTGCTCCGTACTGTTGACCGCCCTATTCTGGTCAAATGATCAAGTCAATAGATCAGTCTCTATAACACAACAATAGGAGGCGACATGTCCTCGCACACTGCTCTTGCGGTTGAGCCGCTCGATATATTGATCATGGGAGCCGGTGTGTCTGGCATCGGTGCGGCGGCCTACCTGCGGCGCCATCAGCCAAACAAGGTCTTTGCGATTCTCGAATCCCGTGACCGAATGGGCGGCACCTGGGACCTGTTTCGTTATCCCGGCATCCGTTCCGATTCGGACCTGTACACCTTCGGTTTCGACTTCAAGCCCTGGACCAAGGCAAAGTCCCTGGCGGACGCGGCGGACATTCTCGAGTACCTGCATGAAGCCATCGACGAGCATGAACTGGCCCCCTTCATCCAGTACAAGCAGAAAGTCATCTCGGCGAACTGGCAGAGCGACAAAGGGTTATGGGCAGTCCGCGTCGAGGATGGTCGCACCGCAGAAACCCGCACCATCGAGTGCCGCTGGCTGTTCAGTGCAGGCGGTTACTACCGTTATGACCAAGGGTTCAGCCCACGCTTCGAGGGCACGGAGCAGTTCAAGGGGCAGATCATTCATCCGCAACACTGGCCGGAAAACCTGGACTACACGGGCAAGCGCGTCGTAGTCATCGGCAGTGGCGCAACGGCCGTGACCCTGATTCCGGCCATGGCCGACAAGGTCGCCAGCATCACCATGCTGCAGCGTACGCCCTCCTACATCATCAACCAGCCCGCCCATGATGCCGTTGCAGCGTTTCTGCGCAAGATGCTGCCCGCGCAAACCGCCTACGCCCTGACGCGCTACAAGAACGCCAAGATTACCCTGGCCTTCTGGGGATTCTGCCAGCGCTTCCCCAAGCTTTCCCGAAAACTGCTCCTTTGGGCGACCCGCAAGGAGTTGCCAAAAGACTACCCGGTGGACGTGCATTTCAACCCGCCCTACAACCCTTGGGACCAGCGTTTGTGTTCGGTACCCGAAGGCGATTTGTTCAAAGCCATCAGCGCAGGTAAAGCCGACATCGTCACCGATCATGTCGAGCGGTTCACCGAGTCCGGTGTATTGCTCAAATCGGGCAAGACGCTGAAGGCCGACATCATCGTTACTGCCACGGGGCTGAACGTACAACTGTTCGGTGGCATTACCCTGCACAAGGACGGCAAACCGGTAGTGCTCAGCGAGACCCTGGCTTACAAAGGCATGATGCTCTCCGGCGTACCCAATTTCGCGTTTGCGGTGGGCTACACCAACTCGTCCTGGACCTTGAAAGTCTGCCTGCTGTGCGACCACTTCTGTCGCCTGCTGGGGCTCATGGAGCGTAAAGGCTACAACGTCTGCGAGCCCAAGGCGCCGGACGGGATCGAAACCCGCCCCTTGCTGGACTTTGGTGCCGGCTACGTGCAACGCGCGTTGGACAGCATGCCGCGCCAAGGGCCGCGCGAGCCCTGGGTGATGTCGATGGACTACTTTCGCGATGTCAAAGTGCTGCGCCGCGGCACAGTGGCTGACAAGTGCCTCGCGTTCACGACAGTGCCCAATGCGCCCTTGCACGCCGGCGTCGTGCTGCAGCAACAAGGTAGCCGCCAATGAGCACCGATCGCTTCTGCGAGCTACCGGGGCAACGCAAGCTCTGCTATCGCAGCCACGGCGCCGAAGACGCCCCGGCGGTCCTTCTCATCGTCGGCTTGGGGCTGCAACTGACCTACTGGCCGCAACCACTCATTGCCGGTCTGGTTGAGCAGGGATTGCGCGTCATCACGTTGGACAACCGTGACTCGGGCAGGTCGTTCTTCACTGAAGTGACGCCCCCCACGGTCATGCAGCAGTTCTTGCGCAAGCGGACCCCCGGCTATGACCTCGGTGACATGGCCAACGACGTGATCGGGCTCATGAACGGTTTGAAACTGGAAACCGCGCACGTCGTGGGGATGTCGATGGGTGGCATGATCGCCCAGACACTCGCTGCACGTTACCCCGAGCGCATCAGGACCCTCACGTCCATCTTCTCGACGACCGGCTCGTTGCGCGTAGGCCAGCCAGCGCTAAACGCCATTTTGCAGCTCCTGCGCCGCCCTGCGCGCAATCAGCAGGAAAGTGTTCGGGACTACCTGGACATCATGGGTCTGATTGGCTCGACACTCGAGTGGAACGAGCAAGCATTACGTGACTATGCCCAGCAGGCCTGGGAGCGAGGTGGCGGTGAGGCGAGCAACCTCGGTACCGCCAGGCAGATTGGCGCAATCATCAATTCGGGTGACCGCACCCAGGAGCTGCAGCTGATTCGTTGCAGCACGCTGGTCATTCATGGGGACAAAGACCGCATGGTCGCGACCAACGGAGGGTTCGCCACGGCCGCGGCGATTCGTCGCTCAAGCTTGGTTCTATTGCCGGGGATGGGGCATGACTTCCCCTCTTGCCTGTCAGGCACGCTGCTGTCCCTTCTGGCAGGACACATGCGTTAGCACTGCTTCCCGTTCGGGGCGTGCAGCTTGGCCGCCTCTCTTTCTATCCCACTGGAGGCTTCTCGCAGCACGTTTCACCAGCACACAAAACAACAACGTTCCGGCTTATACGAAACCGTCGAGCCACACATCACACGCCTGAACTGTTTCGACAGCCTGGCGTGGGTGCTCCTCAACTGCCCTTTCAACAATGACAACAATTGAGCAAGAGGTACGTATGGAATTCAAGTTCTTACTCCCCACCAAAGTCGTGATGGAGCCAGGCCTGCGTGAGCGCACCGGTGAACATCTACGGGAACTTGGCCTGACACGCATCCTGATCGTGACAGATGCCGGGGTCAAGGCAGCGGGCCTGCTGGACAGCGTCTATGCCAGCCTGAACAGGGCAGGCATCACGTTCGAGGAAGTGTCGGACATCAAGGCCAACCCTCGCAGCGAGGATATCAACCACACCGCCGCGCTTTACCGGGGCAAAGGCATCGATGGCCTGCTGGCCATTGGTGGCGGCAGCGCGATGGATGCGGCCAAGGCCATCAGCCTGCTACTGACCCACGAAGGTCGTATCGAGGACTACGAAGGGTCGTTCACACTCAAGCATGCCATACCGCCTATCGTCGCCATCCCGACCACAGCAGGCACCGGCAGCGAGGTGACATGCTTCTCGGTGATCACCGACACCGCCCGTCATTTCAAGATGAATGTCCTGGATTATCGAATCGGCCCGGTACTGGCCCTGCTCGACTCGGACATCACCACGACACTGCCGTCGTCGATTGCTGCGGCAACCGGTATGGATGCCCTCACCCACGCCATCGAAGCCTACACCTGTCGCGTATCGAACCCTATCAGCGACGGGCTGGCACTGCATGCCATACGCCTGATCAGCCAGCACCTCAGGGCTGCCGTGCAAGAGCCGCACAACCAGCAAGCCCGTGAGCAAATGCTGGTGGCCAGTCTGATCGCCGGCATGGCATTCGGTAACGCAGACGTTGGCAGCGTGCACTGCATTTCCGAAGCCATCGGTGGCATGTACGACACACCGCACGGCGTGGGTAATGCGATCTTCCTGCCCTTTGTGTTCGGTCACAACCGTGATGCCGACATCACCCGCCACGCTCACGTTGCCTATGCACTGGGGATCGACCCCAACCTCTCGCCGGTCGATGCCGCCGAGGCAGCTGTCGGCTACCTGTTCCAGATGAGCAAGGACCTGGGCATTCCCCGCTTCGCCGAGGTGAAGGGCGTACGCGAGGAGGACTTCCTGACCATTGCTCAAAAGTCGAAGAAGAACTTTTCGGACGGTAGCAATGCCAAGGAAATGACGGTGGAAACCTACCGCGAAATCGTCGTAGCTGCTTACAACTTCTCATAGTGAGGTGTGTCAGTCATGAGCGAATCAACCCCGAGCGCTTCGCTGAAGCGCACCCTGGGCCCGTTTTCCGTTCTGCTGTTCGGTTTGGCATTCCTTGCCCCGCTGATTGTCTTCGGCACCTATGGCGTGATCTCGCAGGCAAGCGGGAACACCACGGCGATGGCCTACATGGTCGCGGCAACCGGTGTGATTTTCACGGCGTTGAGCTACGGCCGGCTGGTCAAGGTGTTCCCGGTAGCCGGTTCGGCCTACACCTATACCCGCAAGATGCTGAACGCGAACGTCGGGTTCATGGTGGGCTGGGCCGCCCTGCTCGACTACTTCTTCATTCCGATGCTGATCTGGTTGCTCGGCGCCAGCTACCTCAACATGGCATTTCCAGAGGTGCCCCAGTGGGTGTGGATCACAGGGTTCATCGTCTCCACGTCGCTGCTCAATGTCCTGGGCATCCAGGTCGCCAACCGTTTCAACGTGCTGTTGATGATGGCGCAGCTTGCCATCATCGCCGTGTTCATCGGTCTGTGCGGGCATTACATCGTGGCCGCCAACGGCCCTGGCGGGCTGCTGTCGGCCAGGCCGTTCTTCAACCAGGACGTGCCGTTTGCCACCACCATGGCCGGCGCCGCCATTGCCGCGTATTCCTTCCTGGGCTTTGACGCGCTGTCCACGCTGAGCGAGGAAACCCGCGACCCGGGCCGGACGCTTCCGCGTGCCATCCTGCTGGTCGCGTTGATCGGCGGTACGGTGTACGTCGGCTCCTCGTACTTCATGTACCTGGCGCACCCATCCCCCGCGTTCGAGCATGTGGAGGGGGCCGCCTTCGAGATCGCCCGGATGATCGGGGGAGACCTGTTCTTCGCCGTGGTGCTGGCGGGCATCATCATCGCCCACTTCGCCGCCGGGATGTCGTTCCAGGCAAGCGTGGGTCGACTGCTGTACGCCCTCGGCCGGGACAACCAACTGCCACGCACGTTGTTCGGCGCCCTCCACCCTCGCTACAAGACACCGGCCTTCAACATCCTGCTCTGCGGTGTTTTCGGCACCGCAGGTTTTGGCTTGACGATCGCCACCGCAACGTCCCTGGTCAATTTCGGCGCTTTTCTCGCCTTCACCGCCGTCAACCTTTGCGCATTGCGGCTCACCTTCGATGCACGCGCCAAGGACGGGGCAGGCGTGTTGCGCGGCGTGCTCTTCCCACTCATAGGCCTGGTCACCGCCGGGTGGATGCTGGCCAGCCTGGACAAAGACGCACTGGTCATGGGCTGTAGCTGGCTTGGCCTGGGTGCGGTTTATCTCGCCTGCCGAACCCGCCTCTTCCGCAACCCGGTACCTGACGCGCTGGTATAGCGATCACCTTCCAATCGAACGCTCTGACGACAACCACAAGGCAAGCCACTGGCCTTGCCGTTCAATGGCGAGAAACGACATGCAAACAAAACTCCTGATCAATGGCGCCCTCGTGGCCGGCGAAGGCGAAAACCTGGCCGTGTACAACCCGTCCCTGGGCAGTGTCCTGGTACAGACCACCGAGGCCAGTCGCGCCCAGGTCCATGCCGCAGTCCAGAGCGCGGATGAGGCCTTTGAAGCCTGGTCACAGACACCCCCCAAGGACCGTGCGGCGCTGCTGCTCAAGCTCGCCGACAGCATCGACGCACAGGCACAGGTGTTCGCTCGCCTGGAAGCGGACAACTGCGGCAAGCCTTTCACTGCCGTGCTGCAGGACGAATTGCCAGCCGTATCGGACGTGTTCCGCTTCTTTGCCGGCGCCGTTCGCTGCCTGCAGGGCTCGGCGGCGGGCGAGTACATTCCGGGCCACACCTCGATGATCCGCCGCGACCCGGTAGGCGTCGTCGCCTCCATCGCGCCGTGGAACTACCCCTTGCTGATGGCGGCGTGGAAACTCGGCCCGGCCTTGGCCGGCGGCAACACCGTGGTACTGAAACCCTCGGAACACACCCCGATGAGCACTTTGAAGCTGGGGGAACTGCTCGCCGACATCTTCCCCGCCGGCGTGGTCAACATCGTCCACGGCCGAGGCGCCTCGGTGGGTGAACCGCTGACCAGCCACGCTCAGGTTCGCATGGTGTCATTGACCGGCTCCATTCGTACGGGCAGCCGGATCATCGAAGGTACGGCCGACAGCGTGAAACGGATGCACATGGAGCTGGGTGGCAAGGCCCCCGTGCTGATCTTCGATGACGCTGACATCGACGCCGCCGTCGAAGGCATCCGCGCCTTCGGCTTCTACAACGCCGGCCAGGACTGTACCGCTGCGTGCCGCCTCTATGTACAGAAGGCGGTCTATCCGGCGTTCGTTCGCAAGCTCGGCGAAGCCGTGTCCAGCATCCAATGCGGACTTCAGGATGACCCGGCAACCGAAATGGGCCCACTGATCACCCAGGAGCACCTGGAGCGTGTCGAGGGCTTCGTGAACCGTGCCAAAGAGCTTCCCCACATCGAGGTCGTCACGGGCGGCAAACGCGCCGCGGGTGCCGGGTTCTTCTTCGAGCCTACGGTCCTGGCCGGCGCCAGGCAGGAGGATGAGGTGGTGTGTCGTGAAATCTTCGGCCCGGTGGTGACGGTTTCGCCATTCGAGGACGAAGCCCAGGTACTGGCATGGGCCAATGAATCGGACTACGGCCTGGCCTCTTCGGTGTGGACCGCCGATGTGGGGCGGGCCCATCGACTGGCCGCTCGCCTGCAATACGGCTGCACTTGGGTCAACACCCACTTCATGCTGGTGAGCGAGATGCCCCATGGCGGGGTGAAGTTGTCCGGATACGGCAAGGACCTGTCCATGTACGGGCTGGAGGACTACACCGTGGTGCGGCATGTGATGTTCAAGCACTGACACCGTAAACCCATGAAAAACCGCTGCCCAGAACTTTCAAGAGGTTATGCATGAACAACATCGAGACCTTCGAGCGACTCGAATCCAACGTGCGGATGTATTGCCGTGACCTGCCGCTGGTGTTCGACACGGCTCAAGGGAGCAAGATCCACGCCGAGGATGGCCGCCAATACCTGGACTTCTTCGCCGGCGCCGGCGCCCTGAACTATGGCCACAACGACCCGCGCATGCGCGATGCCTTGATCGCGTATCTTTCGGCCAATGGCGTGACCCATGGCCTGGACTTGCACACCAGCACCAAGCGCCAGTTCCTTGAGTCGATCGAGCGTGACCTGTTCAAGCCTCGCGGCTGGGACTACAAGGTTCAATTCACCGGCCCAACCGGTGCCGATGCCGTCGAGGCGGCGTTGAAGCTTGCGCGCAAGGCGACGGGACGCACCAGGATCATATCGTTTTACGGGGCTTACCACGGCATGACCGCCGGGGCCCTGGCGATCACCGGCAACCGCACTCGCCGAGGCCCCGGGTTGTCCGGCGACGCGGTTTTCGTTCCGTACGAAGACAGCCCCTACGGCGAGTTCGACAGCATTGGCTTCCTCGAGCGCCTGGCCAACGACCAGGGCAGCGGATCGGAACTTCCCGCGGCCGTGATCGTGGAGTCCGTCCAGATCCAGGCGGGTGTCTATGCGGCATCCAACGATTGGTTGCAACGCTTGCGCAAGTGGACCACCGATCACGGGGTGGTGCTCATCTGCGATGAGATCCAGGCGGGCTGCGGCCGGACTGGCGACTTCTTCGGTTTCGAGCGTTCCGGGATTCAGCCAGACCTGGTCACCTGTGCGAAATCGATCGGCGGCTTTGGCCTGCCGATGGCGATCGTGTTGATTCGCGCGGAGCTGGATGTATGGCAACCCGGCGACCACATCGGCACGTTCCGCGGCAACCAGCTGGCATTCCTGACAGCCCAGATCGCGCTCGGCTATTGGCGCGATGAGCCGTTCCTGAAGTTGCTTGCCGACAACTGCGCGGCCATGGAGCGTTCGGTTGCAGGTTTTGCAGAGATTCCTGGCATAGCGTCCGCACGCTGTCGCGGCATGATCGCTGGCATCGACTTCGGCCGCGGCAACGTTGCGTTTGCCAAGGATGCCCAGCAGCGCGCGCTGCAGGCAGGGGTACTGGTAGACCGCTGCGGCCCGAACGGCGAAATCATCAAGCTGATGCCACCTGTGAATACCCCGACCGATCAGCTTGAAGAAGGCCTGAAAGCATTCGGTGAATCAGTCGCGGCAGCGCTGAACCAGTAACTGCATGGGCCTGCCGTGCGGCGTGTATCGGTACATGTGCCGCACGCAGGCTCATCACATGCAGTCGACAATCCGTCCGTGGCAGGAAATCACGCCAATGAGCAACGTTACTTCAATCGTTCAGAACGATCTGTCTTCATTGATCCACCCCTACACCAACCTGGCACAACACCGTGAGGCAGGCCCTTTCGTGATCGCCGGCGGGGACGGCGTGCGGGTCTTCGATGACCAGGGCAACGCCTATATCGAAGCCATGTCGGGCTTGTGGAGTGTTGCCTTGGGGTTCAGTGAAAAACGGCTGGTCGACGCCGCCATCGAGCAGTTCAAACAGCTGCCGTACTATCACAGCTTCAGCCACAAGACGAATGCCCCCGCGTCGGCGCTCGCCGCCAAACTGGCCGAACTGGCGCCCGGCGATCTCAATCATGTGTTCTTCACCAACTCAGGTTCCGAGGCCAACGACTCGATGGTGAAGGTGGTCTGGTACGTGAACAACGCGCTGGGCAAACCGCACAAGAAGAAGTTCATCTCTCGTCAGCAGGCCTATCACGGAACCACCGTGGCCTCCGCGAGCTTGACCGGAATACCCTCGATTCATCGGGATTTCGATCTGCCTGCCATCCCTGTCCACCACCTGACATGTCCGAACTTCTACCGGTTTGCCCGGCCAGGGGAGACCGAAGAAGCCTTCTCGGCCCGGCTGGCAAATGAACTGGAGCGCTACATCCTCGCTGAAGGGCCGCAAACCATCGCCGCCTTCATCGGCGAGCCGGTCATCGCGGCGGGCGGTGTGATCCCGCCGCCCCCAGGCTACTGGGCGGCAATCCAGGCGGTGTGCAAGCGCTACGACATCCTCGTGGTGATTGATGAAATCGTCACGGGCTTTGGCAGGCTTGGCACGATGTTCGGCGCTCAGCTCTACGACATCCAGCCCGATGTCATGGTGCTGTCCAAGCAGCTCACCTCCTCCTACCAGCCGCTGGCGGCCCTGGTGGTGTCCGATGCCATCAATGACGTCCTGGTGAGCCAGAGCCAGCGGCTGGGCGCGTTCGCGCATGGTTTGACCTGCACGGGTCATCCCGTCGCCACCGCCGTTGCGCTGGAAAACATCCGCATCATCGAGGAGCGCGACCTGGTTGGCCATGTCCAGCGCTTGGCCCCTGTGTTCCAGGGCCGTCTGCGCGCTTTCGAAGATCACCCGTTGGTAGGCAACGTCCGAGGCGTCGGGCTGATGGGCGGGATCGAACTGGTTGCGGACAAGGCCACCCGCCAACCCTTCGCCCAGCCAGGCGCGTTGGGAGGCTACGTATTCAAACAGGCTCACACGCACGGGCTGATCATTCGCGCCATCTACGACACGATCGCGTTCTGTCCGCCGTTGATTACCACGCAGGACGATATCGAGGCGATCTTCAGCGCATTCGAGCGGACGTTGGCTGACGCGACAGACTGGGCTCAATCAGAAAACCTGCTGTGAGCAAAAAGCTGCACGCGTTGCACATCAGGTAAAACAATAATCATGAGGGTTTGACTGTGCGCGAACAAAACAATGAGCGTTTCGAGTTTGATGTGTCCGTGGTCGGGCTCGGTGCCATGGGAGTGATCATGGCGCAAGCGTTTCTCAAACAAGGCAAACGCGTAGCGATCTGGAATCGATCACCCGGTAAGGCCGCGGCGCTCGTTGCCGCCGGCGCTCACCTCTGCGACTGCGCCGAGGCCGCGCTGAACGCAAGCCCGGTCGCGATCTTCGTGCTTCTGGACAACCATGCGACACATGAGGTGCTCGGGATGCCGGGGGTGATGCGTGCACTCGCCAATCGTACGATCGTCGATTACACGACCAACACCAAAGACGAGGGCCTTGAGCTTCAGGCCCTCCTCAATCGGGCGGGCGGTCATTACGTCAAAGGGATGATCGTGGCCTACCCTCGCAATGTCGGCCATCACGAAAGTCACTGCATCCATACCGGTGAGCGTGAAGCCTTCGAACAGCATCGGGCGCTGCTTGAAGGGCTCGCCGGCCATACGGTGTTCCTTCCCTGGGACGAAGCACTAGCCTTTGCGACCGTGCTCCACGCGCATGCTTTTGCTGCGATGGTTGCTTTCTTCGAGGCCGTGGGTGCGAGCGATCGGTTTGGCCTGCCTGTTTCGAAGACGGCCCGGCTCTTGCTCGACACTTCACGCTTTTTCATCGCCGATGCACTCGAGGAAGCGGTACGCCGGCTCGAAACAGGGGATTTCGCAGGCGACCAGGCGAGGCTCGATGTGCATGCGGACGCCTTCGCGCACA
This sequence comes from Pseudomonas sp. NPDC090755, assembly GCF_044769005.1. Lineage (NCBI taxonomy): Bacteria > Pseudomonadati > Pseudomonadota > Gammaproteobacteria > Pseudomonadales > Pseudomonadaceae > Pseudomonas > Pseudomonas sp. NPDC090755. The sequence continues at coordinate 57,607 of NZ_JBIVXC010000022.1, forward strand.
TTGCCCAATCCCTGCACGCACAAAGGGCCTGGACGCCGGTCTTCGACGCGGTGTGCCAGGTCGTGCAGCGCGCGGCATCCATGGGCTATGGCGACCAGGACATTGCAGCCACTGCCAGATCATTCGCCCGCGAGAACGAGCCCGGACAATAGCCGCGCTTTACAGACCTCTCGGATCGAACCCGAAGACAACAACTATAAAAAACCGCTGGAGGATCCTATGCGCCGATTTGGTTTTCTACTGGTCGTTTTGACACTGGCCGTCTTCCTGAGTGCCCTATTTGCCCCAAGGCCCTCCCTCGTCAACCGGGGGAAGGCGCAGCACATGGGCCATCCGGTTACCAGCATCGGGGAGATCTTCAGGGGGTACTAGCGAGGTATCACGCGGCCGCTGGCACGCATCCGCCAGCGGCCGCTTGTGACTCAATGATCGACTGCGCCGCTGGCGCCGAGGCCCGTCTGGCCCCGTACGAACTGATCCGCAAATGCCTCCCTTTCCGCCTTGGCCCGCACCGTCCGGTCCAACCGGGAAACGGCATACGCCACCAAAAACGCCAACGGCATGGAAAACAGCGCAGGCTGGGTATAGGGGAACAGCGGCTCGGCGAAGTGCAAGACATCAACCCACACCAGCTTGGAAAACACCACGAACCCCATGGCACTGACCAACCCGACGTAGCCACCCGCCAACGCGCCACGTGTGGTCAGCCCCGACCAGAACATCGACAGGAACAGCACCGGGAAGTTGGCCGAGGCGGCGATGCCAAAGGCCAGCGCAACCATGAAGGCCACGTTGATATTTTCGAAAACGATGCCCAGGGCTATCGCCACCAACCCAAGGCCCAGGGTGGCCAGCTTGGTCACCCGCAGCTCCTGCGCCTCGCTGGCCGCCCCTTTCATTATCACCCGGGCATACAGGTCATGGGCGATGGCGGACGCTCCAGCCAGGGCCAGGCCTGAAACCACGGCCAGGATGGTGGCAAAGGTCACGGCAGACAAAAAGCCCAGCAGCAGGTTGCCGCCGACGGCCTGGGCCAGGTGCATGACCACCATGTTGCCCCCGCCCAGCAGCTTGCCACCCACCTCCCCGCCCTCGAAGAACTGCGGCTGCTGACTGACGATCACGATCGACGCCAGGCCCAGCAGGAAAATGACATTGAAGAAGTAGCCGATGAACCCGGTGGCATAGAGCACCGATTTTCGTGCCTCCCGGGCATCGCTGACGGTGAAGAACCGCATCAGGATATGCGGCAGCCCGGCTGTTCCGAATACCAACCCCAGGCTCAGCGACAGGGCTGTCAGTGGATCGGCCAGCAGGCTTCCGGGCGCCAGCAGGCGTTCGCCCAGGGCATGGGTGTCCATGGCCTTGCTGACCAGCGTGTCATAGCTGAAGTCGAACTCGCGCATCGCCAGGAACAGTACCAGCGAGCCGCCGATCAGCAGCAGGAATGCCTTGATGATCTGCACCCAGGTGGTCGCCACCATGCCGCCAAAGGTGACATACAGCATCATCAGCACACCGACGATCACCAGGGCGATGTGGTAATCAAGGCCGAACAACAGCCTGATCAGTTGCCCAGCCCCGACCATCTGCGCCACCAGGTAGAAACACACCACGGTCAGTGAGCCAATGGCGGCCATGGTGCGCACCTTGCCTTGGTCGAGGCGGTACGAGGTGATGTCGGCGAAGGTGAAGCGGCCCAGGTTGCGCAGCCGCTCGGTCATCAACAGCAACAACACCGGCCAGCCCGCGAAGAAGGCAATGAGGTAGATGTAGCCATCCATGCCGGAGGTGTAGATGAGCGCGGTGATCCCCAACAGCGTCGAGGCGGACATGTAGTCACCGGCCAGCGCCAGGCCGTTCTGCCAGCCCAGGATACCGCCACCGGCGCTGTAGAAATCCGCCGTCGAGCGGGTCCGCCGCGCCGCCCACCAGGTGATGCACAAGGTGAAGAGCACGAACACCATGAACATGCCGATGGCATGCAGGTTGAGCGGCTGACGCTGGCCTGCGTCGAGCGCAGGTGACGCCAACAGCAGGCCAGGGTGCAGCAGCAGGGCCAGAGGCAGTGTTTTCTTCATGCGCCCTGCTCCTCGTCCAGCCCGGCGACCAGCCCCTGCGTCAGGCGATCGAACTCGCCGTTGGCACGGTACACATAGAACGCCGACAACGCACAGAAGAACAGGAACAGGAACGCGCCGGCAGCGACGCCGACGGTCATGTTCGATCCCTGCGCCAGGCGCCTGGCAATCAGCTCGGGCCAGAACGACACCAACGCGATGTAGCCATAGAACGTGGCCAGGATCAGCAGGAACAGGCTCAAGGTAAAACGGTTTCTGCGCACCACCAGTTGCTGGAACCGGGCACTGGCGCGCACACGCGCATATAACAGGCTGGACATGGGACACCTCGGGCAACGGACTTGTTGTTATGGGATGTGCGGGTGCTGCCGCTCGATCAGTGTTCGGCGCCGGTGGTCTGGGCCTCCTGTTGCCGGGCCCACTCGCGCAGGACGAACTTCTGGATTTTGCCGGTGGCGGTCTTGGGCAGCGCCGTGAGCGACACATGCCGCGGCGCCTTGAAGTGCGCCAGACGCTCACGGCACCAGCGGATCAGGTCGTCCCCGGTGACAGTGGCCAGCGCATCAGCGCGCAGGGTGACGAATGCGTGGGGGGTCTCGCCCCAGCGCGAATCCGGGCGCGCAACCACCGCAGCCTCGACCACCTCGGGGTGCTGGTAGAGCACTTCCTCGATTTCCAGCGAGCTGATGTTCTCGCCGCCAGAAATGATGATGTCCTTGGCCCGGTCCTTGATTTCCACATAGCCGTCCGGATGCAGCACGGCCAGGTCGCCCGTGTGCAGCCAACCGTTGGCCAACGCGCTACGGGTCGCCTCCGGATTGTGCAGGTAGCCTTTCATCACCGTGTTGCCACGCACCACCAGTTCGCCAAGGGTAAGACCGTCGGCCGGGACAGGGCGACCGGTATCGGTATCCAGCACCGTGGCCTCCTCGAGCAATGGATGGGCGACGCCCTGGCGGCTCATGAACTGGGCCCGGGCCTCCAGCGGCAGCGCGTCGACACCCGGTTGCCACAGGCACAAGGTGCTGGGGCCGTAGCTTTCGGTCATGCCGTAGGCGTGGGTGATGCTGAAGCCGCGCGCTTCCATCGCGGCGATGACCGCGCTGGGCGGCGCGGCACCGCCGGTGATCACAGAGACCGGCGCGGCGGGTGCGCTGGCATGCTCGGCGTGGATCAGCATCGACATCACCACCGGCGCGGCGCTCAGGTGGGTCACCGAATGCTCGGCGATGGCGGCGTGGATCGCATCTGGCTGGACCTTGCGCAGGCACACATGCGTCCCACCGGACAGTGTCACCGCCCAGGTATGGCTCCAGCCGTTGCAGTGGAACATCGGCAACGTCCACAGGTAGACGCTGCGCGGCCCCAATTGGAAGATCAGCGCCCCGGCGCAGGCGTTGAGGTAGGCGCCACGGTGATGCAGGACCACACCCTTGGGGTCGCCCGTGGTGCCTGAGGTGTAGTTGATGGCGATCGACTGCCATTCGTTCTGCGGCGCACTCAGCGGCCGCCCGGGATCGCCCTGGGCCAGAAACGCTTCATAGTCCAGGTCGTGTGCCAGGTCGGCGCGTTCGGCCTGCTCATCGTCGATGCCCACCAGCAAGGGTGGCGAGTCGAGCATGGCCAGCGCCTGGTGGACGACCCCGCCGAACTCGCGATCGCAGATCAGTACCTTGGCCGCGCAGTGACGCAAGATGAACGCGATGCTGCGCGCCTCCAGGCGGATGTTGATGCACACCAGCACCGCCCCGGCACCGGGCACACCATAGTGGGCTTCGAGCATCTCAGGGATGTTCGGCGCCAGTATCGCCACCCGCTCGCCCGGCTGCACGCCGACCCGCTCCAGGGCACTGGCCAGGGCGCGGCTGCGCTGGTGCAACTGCTGGTAGCTGTAGCGCCGCTTGCCATAGACCACCGCATCACGCTGCGGATACACCTGCGCGGTACGCTTGAGAAACGACAGCGGCGACAGCGGCACATGGTTGGCTTCGTTTGGAGCAAGGTCGTGCTCGAATGTCGGGACCATCATGGCAGCCACCCCATCGACACGTTGTTCAGGTATTGCACACACATACACACCTCCTGCTTCTTGTTGTTCTTGCGCCAGGGCGCGTTACAGGCTGCTGCACAGATGGCCGCCATCGACCACGATCTCGGCGCCGCTCATCGCCCGGCCGGCATCGCTGGCGAGCAGCAGCAAGGCGCCATCCAGATCCGCCGGCTGGCTGAAGCGTCGGCCGGGAATGCGCGCGCGCAGCTTCTCCCCGGCCTCGCTGGCCAGGAACGCTTCATTCAGGTCGGTCATCACGTAGCCCGGCGCCAGGGCGTTCACCCGGATGCCATGGCGCGCCAACTCCAGTGCCATGGCCCGGGTCAGGTGGGCCAGGCCGGCCTTGGCCGCGAGATAGGGGCCGACGGCACCGGCCACGCGGCTGGCGAGGATCGAGGTGACATTGATCAGGCTGCCGCCCTGCCCCGCAGAGACCATGCGCCGGGCGCTTTCCTGGGCCATGGCCCAGGCGCCCTTGAGATTGGTGTCGAGCACGTGGTCCCAGCTTTGATCGTCACAGGCCAGAAAGGGCTGGCTGTCGCTTACCCCTGCATTGTTGACCAGGACATCCAGCGGGCCGGCAGCATCGAGCACCCGGCAGATATCGTCACGGCAGGTCACATCGAGGGCGAAGGCACGCGCGCGCCCTCCCGCCACCTCGATGGCCTCGACCAGCGCCTGCAGCGGCGCCTGGCGCCTGGCGGTCACCACCACCTCGGCGCCTGCGGCAGCCAGGGTCATGGCGAAGTGACGGCCAAGGCCACTGGAGGCGCCAGTCACCAGGGCGCGGCGCCCATCGAGGGCAAACAGTCGGGCAAGGGTCGGCTGCATCAGTGGGCCCCCAGGCGCTGGTCAAGGAGCTTCTTGGCCAGGCTCATGCGGTGCACTTCGCTCGGGCCGTCGTAGATGCGGAACGGGCGAATGTCACGGAAGATCCGCTCGACCACCGTCTCCCCGGTCACCCCGCGCCCGCCCAACACCTGCACACAGCGATCAACCACTCGCCACAACGCCTCGGCGCTGATCACCTTGGCCATGCTCGAATCGACATTGGCGCGCTGCCCCTGGTCCAGCACCCAGGCGCAGTGCCAGACCGCCAGGCGCACCACGTGCAGGTCCATCATGTTGTCGGCCAGCATGAAGCCCACGCCCTGGTGCTCGCCCAGCGGCTTGCCGAAGGCGTCGCGGGTGCGCGCATAGTCGCAGGCGATGTCGTGTGCACGTCGCGCCGCCCCGAGCCAGCGCATGCAGTGGGTCAGTCGCGCGGGCGCCAGGCGCACCTGGGCATAACGGAAACCCTTGCCGATCTCGCCCAGCACATCGCTCGCCGGCACCCGCAGGTTGTCGAAGCGCAGCTGCCCGTGACCGCCGGTGAAGCAGCTGTCCAGCGAATCCAGCTGACGCTCGTGGACGATGCCGTCACGCTGCATGTCGGTCAGGAACATGGTCGCCGTGCCATCCTCCATGCGCGCCATGATGATGCCGAAGTCAGCCCCCTCGGCCCCAGTGATCAGCCACTTGCGGCCATTGATCAGGTAGTCGTCGCCATCGCGGGTGGCGGTGGTGCGCAGCATCGACGGATCCGAGCCCGAACCCGGTGCCGGTTCAGTCATGGCGAAGCACGAGCGGGCACGGCCCTGGACCAGCGGGCGCAGCCAGCGATCCTTCTGCGCTTCGGTGGCCACCACGTCCATCAGGTGGATATTGCCTTCGTCGGGCGCATGGATATTCAGCGCCACCGGCCCCAGTGGCGAATAGCCGGCCTCTTCGAAAACGATCGCCTTGGCCACGTGACTCAGACCCAGCCCCCCCATTTCCGGGCTGGCGTGGGGGGTCAGCAGGCCGGCGGCGCGAGCGCGTGCCACCAGGTCCTGGCGCAGCGCATCGCTGGGACCATGGGCGTCCTGGCGAGGGTCGTTCTCGAACGGGATGACGTGCTCGGCGATGAAGTCGCGGGTCTTGGCCTGCAATTCGAGCAGGTCGTCCGGGAGCGTGAAGTTCATGGCTGTCCTTCTTTGTATTTGTCGGTTTTCGGAAATAGGTGTGGCCAGCCCGCTCAGGGCAAGGCCTTGGGATTGCTGATCGCCAGTCGGGCGAGGGTTACCTTGCGCAATGTCTCGACCAGCGTGCGCTGGCTCTGCGGGTCGTCGTGACGGCCCTGGCGGATAGCACGGGTAATTTGGCGGCGCGCTTCAGGCAATGACGGTGGCGCCCCGTCGACCAGGGCCGAAAGACGCGCCAGCTCCTGGATACAGGCGCCGTCCTCCAGGCGATTTTCGCGGGCGGCGATGGCCATGGCGTTGGCGATCATCAGTGCCGGGTAACGCAGTTCGACGGACAGCGCCGGTAGCAGTTGCTCCAGCAACGTCGAGCGGGCAATTTCAAGCAGTTCGTGGGCATTGGGCTGGGTCATGGCGCGTCGGCTCCGGTCATGTTCAGGATGTCGAGTTCGAGTTCCGGCAGCAGGCGCGCGGTCAGGGCCAGTTCGATCGAAGGTTCTTCGCCGGACAGGTGGCGCTGCCCTTGCTGCAGGGCGATCACGGCCCAGCGCAGGGTCGCCATGACTTGCCAGTAGTGCAGCTGGCTGCGCTCGATGCACAGGGGGGAGACTTCGTGGTAGCCACGCAGGAAGTCCTCCAGCAGGCCGATACCACCCGCTTCGAGGTCAGGGCGCGTGAAACGCCAGCAGCGGGCGGTGAACCAGCCAAGGTCCTCGACAGGGTCGCCCCAGCCGGTGAATTCCCAGTCGAGCACCGCCTCCAGCCCCTGCTCGCTGGCCAGATAGTTGCCCGTGCGGTAGTCGCGGTGCAGCAGGCACAGGGTGGTGTTGCGCGGCGCATGCCGTTCGCACCAGCGCAGGCCCCACTCCAGTACCGGATAGGCATCGCAAAGGGTGTCGAGGTATTGGCGATAGGCGCTGATGGTGGCCTGGGCTGGCGAGCCGTCCGGTACTGGCAGAAAGTCCAGCGCGGTACACGGCGGACGGACTCGATGCAGGCGCGCGAGGTTAGCGCCAAGTTGCGCCGCCAGCCGCGCCCGGCCCTCGCCGCCGGCGCCGGCGCTGAGCAGCCGCCCGGCGGCGACTCCTGGCACATACTCCATCAGGAAAAACACCCGCCCGTGGACGCGCACATCGCGGCACAGCCAGAGCGGCCGCGGCACCTTCACTCCAGCCTGGTGGACCACTTGCAGCACAGCGAATTCCTGCTCGCGGTCGAGACTGGCCGGTAGCGCGGACAGCGCATCGCTGCGCAACACCCAACGCCGGGTGCCGGCCCAGGGACCGCCCTCGATCGACAGGTCGAGCAGCCAGTTTTCCTGGATGGCGCCGCCGCTCAGCCGCTTACGGGCCTCGATGACGACCCGCGTTGCCGCGGCATGCTCAAGGATGAAGTCGACCAGCCGGTGATCGTCAGTCATGGCCGCGGTTGCATCGCTGGCCGAAGAAGTCGTAGGAGAACTGCTCATGGATCAATGGGCCCTGCCTTCGAAATTGAGTTGGCAGGACACCGGTAGCAATGCCTGGGCCAATTCAACAGAGATCGGCTGGAGGCCGCGCCAGATCTGGCGCTCAGTATTTCTGGGCAAACGCTGGATGCGCGCCACGTTTCACATCTGCAACAAACTCATGCATGATCGAAACACTTCATTTATGAACAGGTCCCGCCATGCACTCCCCCGCCTCCCAGGTCGTCGTGCTGATCAGCCACCTGCAACGCCCCCGGCAACGTAGCCGCCTCGCTCATGTGGTTGCCGGGCTCACGGCGGACTACCCCGACACCCAAATCGAAGTGCTCGACACCTCGGTGTCCGAGGCGCTGCAGACCGCTCGCGAACTGGAACAGCGTGGCGAAGTCGACGTGTTCGTCTGTGCCGGGGCCACCGCCGCCTACCTGCGCAAACACCTGACACGGCCGGTACTGACGATGCGCATTGGCGGCGGTGATCTTCTGCGTGCACTGGGGCAGGCCCGAGAGCACTCCTCGCAGGTAGCCTTGCTCAGCTACAACCACATCGACCATGACCTGCAGGCCCTGGCTGCGCTGTTCACCGTACAGGTTCACCAGGCCGCCTACACGTCGCTGGAAGGGGCTCGCGAGGCGATCGAGCAGGCAGCCCAGCGGGGATGTCGCAGCATCATCGGTTCGTCGACGGTCGTGGAACTGGCGGAACAGGCAGGCCTGCACGGCGTGCTGTCGCTGAGCGAGGACACTGTACGCAAGGCACTCGAGGAGGCCTTGGGCGTCCTTGACAGCCAACGCATCGAGATCGCGAAGCGGCGGCACTTGAATGCTGTACTGCAACACATTCCCACCGGCGTGGCGGCGATCGACAACCAGGGCGTGGTGCAGTCGCTCAACCCGGCACTTGCCCAACTGCTGGAGCTGCCGCCAAGCGCAACAGTGGGCCGACCACTGCAGCAGTTGTGCCCGGACCTGAATCTGCAGCAGGCCTTGCAGGGTGGCAGCGACGAGGAAAACCGGGTGATCCGGCTCGGCTCGCATGCCGTGGTCAGCAATCTGCTGCCGATTCTCGAGAACGGCCAGCGTACCGGCCTCGTCTTGACGTGCCAGGAGATCACCGCGGTGCAGCGGGCGGACCAACGCATTCGAACCACCCGTCGCCCGGGTGCTTTCACCGCCCGTTACCGGCTCGAGCAGCTCAACGGCAACAGCAAGGCCAACCGCGAAATGCTGCAACTGGCCAAGCGCTTTGCCGCCAGCCACTCGACCATCCTGATCACCGGGGAAAGCGGCACCGGCAAGGAACTGCTGGCCCAGGGCATTCACAACGAAAGCCCGCGCCGACAAGGTCCCTTCGTCGCCATCAACTGCGCGGCGTTTCCCGAATCGCTGCTGGAAAGCGAACTGTTCGGCTACGAGGAAGGCGCCTTCAGCGGCTCGCGCAAAGGCGGCAAGCCCGGCCTGTTCGAAGCGGCCCACCGTGGCACGCTGTTTCTCGACGAGATCGGCGACATGCCTGTGTCGCTGCAGACCCGCCTGCTACGCGTGCTGCAGGAGCGCGAGGTCCTGCGACTGGGCGGCACCGAACCGATTTCCATCGATGTGCGCATCATCGCCGCCACGCATCAGGACCTTCGCGCCGCCATGGTTGCTGGCGAGTTTCGTACCGACCTGTTTTACCGGCTCAACATCCTGCGCCTTAAGACCACACCCTTGCGTGAGCGGCCAGAGGATATCGCCCTGATCTGCAAAGGTATCAGCCAGCGCCTGTTGGTCCAGGGCCAGCCGCCGGCCGCCGCAGACATACCGGCTGCCTTGCTGCCGTACCTGACACGCTACACCTGGCCGGGCAATGTCCGGGAACTGGAGAACGTGATTGAGCGCGCGATGCTCTCGGCCCCCGAATTGTTAGGCGAGCACGGCGTGGACGAGCACTATCTGACGCGTGTGCTACCTGAGTTTTGCGAAGGCCCGTCCTTGTCACCTGCCCGTGAGAAGCCGCCACGCGACACGGACCTGCACGCGATCGGCAAGGCCGCACAGCTACGCCATGTGCAGGAGACGCTGGAAAGCTGCCAGGGCAATCTCGACGAAGCCGCGCATCGCCTCGGCATCAGCCGGACCACCTTGTGGCGACGGCTCCGGTCCGCAGCGGCGGGTGAACCATGACCGTCACCCACCCGAGCGACTCGGTGATGGAGGGGGTATGATTTAATTCCTAGGAATTGCTCTGGCCAGTTTTAAAGTGCTTGGCTGGGTTGCGCTATCGCAGCATAGGTGTCTACACATCTCGCAATTGGGTGATGGCGCAAAGGCGCAGGGCTTGAGATGGGTAATGCCCACCAGGTGTACGCCGCAAGGCCTGTGGCGCCCTTGAGATCGAGCGCCGCCCGCGCGGCGCATCGCCGGCTATGCCGGCTCCCACATTTGTTGCAACGTGCCATGGCCTGTGAGAGCCGCGTTGTCAGCCTTGGTGCAAGGCGAGATTGCGTGTTAGGCCGCAAACCTTGCGGGCTAACACGCAATTGCAAGATGTGTAGATGCCTATGGCCATCGCGGGGCAAGCCCGCTCCTACAGGAGCTTTGGAAACAGGTTGTTTCTTCGGGCGGGCGCGCACCCCATGCCCTATAGCTGCGCCACCCAGTACGCCACATCCACCTCGTCGATCTGCTCTGCGCCAAGAAACAGCTCACCGTATTCGCGGTACACCCCACTGCTCAGGAACAGCCCCAGCAGTTGCCCGTCGATGTGCTGGTCACGGGCCATGTGAACGAGAATCTTCACCGACTCGGACAAGGTCTTCGCCACCTTGTACGGCCGGTCGGCGGCCGTCAGTGCTTCGAAAATGTCGGCGATCACCATCACCCGCTCGGCAATGCTCAGGTCATCCTTGCCCAGTCGACGCGGATACCCGCTGCCATCCATCTTCTCGTGATGGTTGCCGGCGATGGCCGGTACGCGCCTGAGCTGGCGCGGAAACGGCAGGGAGTCGAGCATGATGATGGTCTGCACGATATGTTCGTTGATCTTGAAACGCTCCTCCTCATTCAGCGTGCCGCGTCGGATCGACAGGTTGTACAGCTCGCCATGGTTGCTGGCGTTGTCCGGCAGGCGCATATCGAACCCCCAGACGTTGCGCGGGTCGTCCCTGGCCACCGGTGGCTTGCGCGCGCCCCAGGGCACCCGGTGCTCGTCGCGGTCGGCCAGTAGCGGTTCATCCACCGGCAATGGCAGCGGTGGTAGGCCGGCGAAGCGCTCCTGCTCGTCGCGCGAAATGCCCAGGCGGTTGTCGAAGTGCCGCTGCCAGCGGCGCCGGCCGATCCTGCGCAAGCGCTCGACGTCGTCGTCCTGCATGAACTCACCACCGATGTTGGCCTTGGCGACGAAGGCGAATTCTTCCTGCAGTTCGTCCCGGCAACGCTCCAGCGTCCCTTGCAGCGCCTCTTGATCGGCGCCACTGGCCAGGCCTTGCCAGTAAGCGAGCTCGGCATCGCGCCAGAGCACCTCGAAACGCATGCGCACCTCGTGGATGCGGTTGTACAGGGTCTCAAGCTTGGTCGCCTTGTCCACCACATACTCGGGGCTGGTGACCTTGCCACAATCGTGAAGCCAGGCCGCTACGCGAAACTCGTAGCGCTCGGCCTCACTCATGGTGAAGTCGGCATAGGGGCCGCTGTCGGCCTGCACGGCCTTGTCCAACAGCATCTGGGCCAGTTTTGGCACCCGTTCGCAGTGACCGCCGGTATAGGGGCTCTTGGCATCGATGGCACCGGCCAGCAGCTTGATCATGGCATCGAGCAGTCGTTGCTGGGCTTCGACCAGTTGGCGCGTCTCGATGGCTACGGCGGCAGCGCCGGACAACTCCTCGACAAAGCGGCGGAACGGTTCGCGCACCGCATCGCGCGCGGGTTCAGGTTCCAACTGCACGACCAGGATGCCGAGCAGCGCCTGGGCACGGTCGTTGAGCACCACGGCCAGGCTGCGTCCCTGCAAGGCCAGGGCGTGCGTCACCGCGGCCGCCAGGTCCTCGTGATCGTGCTCGCCAAGGGTCAATTCGTCGGGATAGCCCTCCCCCTGGCAGGAAGCGGCCAGGCGCAGCAGCGCGCGCTCGGCATCGAACAGGTACACCGCGCCGGCACGGGCGCCGGCGGCGGCCACCAAATGGCTGAGTACCCCGTCGAGCATGCGCTCCAGCTGGGTCTCGCGGCTGAGCGTGAGGGTGATCGCCTGGAAGTGGCGGATGGTTGCGGTCATGCGGCTCAGTACCCGGCTCAGTTCACGCACCTCGGACACCCGCGAGGTAACCCCCACCTCGCGGTTGAAATCGAAGCCGGCCAGGGCTCGCACCTGGTCGGCCAGCAGGCGCAGCGGGCGGCCGATACGTCGGCCGAGCAGCCCGCCGAGCACCAGCAGCACCGCCATCAACAGCGCCGTCCAGAGCAATTGTTCGAACAGCACCTTGCGCGCATCGGCCAGCAGCTCGCGGGCCGGCACGGCGGTCAGCACCTGCAGGTCCTGTCCGGCCAGGTTGGTGAGCTGCACGCGCATGCCATACCAGGTTTCCCCCTCCACCTGATAAGACTGTGGCCGGGTGTCCTGGGGCAGGTCGGCGTAGAGACGCTCCAGGCTGGGTATGCCCAACTCACTGATGCGCGACAGGCGCACAGCCTCCCCTTCGTGGACAATGACCCGCTGCAGCTGCGGGTACGCCACCACACTGCCCTGATCGTCGATCACGGCGATCTCGGTGCCCGCGGTCATGCGCAGGTCCCGGCTCTCGCTGGCCAGGTCGTTGACCGAGACATCCATGCCGATCACCGCCGCGCCGTCGACACTGCGCTGCGCCATGGTCAGGCCGATCTCGCGGGTGGTGAAAAACACATAGGGGCGGGTCAGGACCGTGGCAGCCTGCCCGGACGCCTCGACGAACCAGGGGCGCGAGCGTGGGTCGTAGTGATAGTCCGGCTTGACCTGCGCGGCGAGCAAGGTCAACGCCTGGTCGTAGAATCGCCACTCGCCCAGCAGCGTACCGTTGTCGCCGGCGCTGATGCTTTGCACCAGGAATGTCGTGCCTGGCGGCGCGGCGAAATACTGGCGCTGCTGCGCATCCCGGAGCCGGCGGACCAGGAAGAACTCGCCATTGGGGTAGCCGATGTAAGCGGCACTGAGCATCTTGTTGGCGTCCAGGCTCTCGACCAGCTGCGGCAGCCGTTCCAGGCGCTGCGCCAGGTTGCCCGCGGCCGGGTTGAAGGCGAGCAGCCGTATGCTGCTCTGCACCGGATCGACCAGGCGTCGGGCGCGCTCGTCGATTGTCTTGCCGATTTGCTGGACCGAATCGCCAGCGGCCGCCACAAGCGTCTGCTGTACCCCGCGATAACCCTGCCAGGCCAGGCCCACGCCAAGCAGCAACATGCCCAGGATGATGGCCAGTGCCACCAGCCATTGCAGGGAAATGCCACGTCCATGGCTGTTCATGGCTGGGAGTCCCCACCCTGCGAAGGTTCGATAGCGCGAACCGGGAATCGGCCTGCCAGCCCAGTATCCTGACCCATCGAAACGCAGCCCATTGCAGGTACTCCCTGAGTGGCGGTTTCAACAGTGTAATCAGCCGGAACGAACCTGCCGGCCTGATCGTGCCTGGTACCCCCAGAAAAGCAGGGCCATCGCACTGAGGGTTGCCCCCAGCACACAGACCGCAGCCCAGCCCCACTGGGCGTAGGTACAGGTCGCGGCCACCGCCCCCAGGCCACTGCCCACCGAATAGAAGCCCATGTAGGCCCCCACCAGGCGACTCTGGGCATCGGGCCGGGCCGCGAAGATCAGGCTCTGGTTGGTCACATGCACCGCCTGCACGGCGAAATCCAGCAGCACGACCCCCGCCACCATGGCCAGCAGCGAGTGTTCGCCGAACGCAGTCGGCAGCCAGGACAAGGTCAACAGCGCAAGGGCGCCCCCCGTGGTGCGCTGGCCGTGCCCCTGGTCGGCCAGGCGGCCGGCACGGGCGGCGGCCAACGCACCGGCCACCCCGGCCAGACCGAACAGGCCGACCTGGGTGTGCGACAACGACAGCGGCGGCGCACTCAGCGGCAGCACCATCGACGTCCATAACACGCTGAACGCGGCGAAGATCAGCAAGGCCAGGATGCCCCTGACCCGCAGCACGCGTTCGCTGCGGTACAGCTGCAGCACCGAGCCCAGCAGCTGCCAGTACCCCACCCTGGCCCGCGGCGTGTGCGAGGCCGGCAGGGTGCGGTACAGCACGAGTGCCATGACGACCATCAAGGCCGCCGACAGGAAATACACGCCCCGCCAGCCGGCGAAGTCCGCCACCACACCGGAGACCAGGCGCGCCAGCAGGATGCCCAGCACCACGCCACTGGTCACGGTCCCCACCGCCTGGCCACGCTGGTCAGGGCTTGCCAGGGTGGCGGCGCAGGCCACCACTACCTGCACCACCACCGCCATCAGGCCGACCAGTACCATCGCCCCGAGCAACAGGCTCCACGTCCGGGCCAGGCCCACTACGCTCAAGGCCAGGGCCGACAGCAGCAGTTGCGTGAGCATGAGCCTCTTGCGGTCGAACAGGTCACCCAGCGGCACTACCAGCAGCAACCCCACGGCGTAACCGACCTGAGTTGCACCGACCACCGCGCCGATGCGGCTGGCAGGCACCGAGAGACTGACCGACATGGACGCCAGCAACGGCTGGGCGAAGTAGACATTGGCCACGGCCAGGGCGCAGGTGATGGCAAACAGCAGCGTCAGCCGAGGGCTCAAGGGGGCCACTACAGGTTCACTACCGATATCCGGGTTCACAGCGGCACGACTGTCCATTGGCATCGATGCTCCTTTCCGAAATCAGGTTTCAAATTGAAACCACTTCGTTGATTTCTAGCAAATGAGGTTTTAATCTGCAACCACTTTGTCTAAAGTCCCTGCGGTCGATGCGAGAAAGCCATGAGCGAACAGACACAACAGGCACAGCGCGAATGCCCGGTGGCGCGGGCGCTTGAAGTCATTGGCGATCGCTGGGTGATGCTGATCATCCGCGATGCCTTCGACGACGTTCGCCGCTTCAATGACTTCCACAAGCGCCTGGGCATGGCCAAGAACATCCTGGCCACGCGGCTCAAGCTTTTGGTCGAGTTGGGTGTGTTCGTCGTTCAACCGGCGTCCGACGGCAGTGCCTACAAGGAATATGTGCTGACCGAAATGGGCCGTTGCGTCTTTCCCATCGTGGTCGGCCTGCGCCAATGGGGCGAACGCTTCCTCTTCAGCGAGGGCGAGCGGCATTCGGTGCTGGTGGACAACGAGCTGGCGCAGCCGGTGGAAACCCTCACGGTCCGCTCGAAGTCTGGCAAGGTCCTGGCGCCGGAGGATTGCCATCGACATCTGGTCGGCGGTGTGCCTGCGGCGCACGGCAATGACTAGACTCACAGAGCCAGCAACACACACGCCTGAGCCCCTGAGGAAATCGCAATGAGCGCCACGTCCACCCGCCGACCGCTGTCTTTGATCGTCCCGTCGCTGCTCGCCATCGCCATGGTGCTGTCGGGCGGGTGTTCCAACAAGGCGGCCAAGGCGCGTGCCATGACGGCACAAACCGGCTCCAACTGCTATGCCAAGGCCTTGCCCACGGTCGGCGAAGGTGGCCTGGCCTGGGGCTCCACCCTGCAGACGGCGCGGCAGAAGTCGTTGAACAACTGCATTCGCTATGCAGGACGCTCCGGGGGGTTGCCCGGGACCTGCAAGGTGGTGCTGGCCGAGTGCAAGAATTAGATTGACCGCCCCGTGGGAGCGGGCTTGCCCCGCGATGCAATATGACTGACACACCGCTATCGCGGGGCAAGCCCGCGCCTACCTATCATTCGTGGTGATAATAACCTTCGTCCCGTTCGATTCGTCGTTGATAGTTCCAAAACGCAGAATCCGTCCATTCTCAATAAATTGGCGGATACACCATGGAACAGTCACTCAAACCCTTGCGCTACCCCCTGGCCTTACTTGCAGTGCTGGTGATGAGTGCCTGCGGTCGCACCCCGGAAGCCGTACAGGCACCGGCAGCGACCAAGGTCAGCGTGGCCAAGGTACTGGAACAACCGATCAACGAATGGGACGAGTTCACCGGTCGCCTGGAAGCGCCGGAAACCGTAGAGGTCCGACCACGGGTCTCGGGACAGATCGACCAGGTGGCCTTCACCGAAGGCGCCCAGGTCAAGAAAGGCGATGTGCTGTTCCAGATCGACCCGCGCCCGTTCCAGGCCGAGGTCCGTCGCCTCGAAGCCCAACTGCAGCAAGCCCGTGCCACCGCCATCCGCAGTGAAAACGAAGCCAGCCGGGGCGAACGCCTGCGCAGCAGCAATGCCATCTCGGCCGAGCTTGCCGAGTCGCGCAGCAGTGCCGCTGCCGAAGCCCGTGCCGGTGTCGCGGCGATCCAGGCGCAACTGGACCTGGCACGCCTGAACCTGAGCTTTACCCGGGTCACCGCCCCCATCAGCGGCCGCGTCAGCCGGGCCCAGTTCACCGCCGGCAACATCGTCACCGCCGATGTCACGCCGCTGACCAGCGTCGTCTCCACCGACAAGGTCTACGCCTACTTCGATGCCGACGAGCGCGTGTACCTCAAGTACACCCAGCTGGCCCGCGACGGCCAGCGCGGCCAGAGCACCCCGGTGTACCTGGGCCTGTCCAACGAGCAGGGCAACCCGCACCTGGGCCAGATGAACTTCGTCGACAACCAGGTCAACCCCAAGACCGGCACCATCCGTGGCCGGGCAGTGTTCGACAACAGCGATGGCCAGTTCACCCCGGGCCTGTATGCACGCCTGAAGCTGGTCGGCAGTGCCACCTATTCGGCGGTGCTGATCAATGACGAAGCGGTGGGCACCGACCTTGGCAAGAAGTTCGTGCTGGTCATGGACAAGGACAACAAGGCCGCCTACCGCGCCGTGGAACTGGGACCCAAGCTCGAAGGCCTGCGCATCGTACGCAGCGGCCTGAGCAAAGATGACCGCATCGTGGTCAAGGGCCTGCAGCGGGTGCGTCCCGGCTCGCCGGTCGACCCGCAGGAAACCCCGATGGCCAGTGATGCGACCATCGCCACCCTCGCCCAGCAACGCCAGGCGCTGGAAGCCAGCACCCAGGGCAAGGCTGTCGCCCCTGCC
Source organism: Pseudomonas sp. NPDC090755 (assembly GCF_044769005.1). Classification (NCBI taxonomy): domain Bacteria; kingdom Pseudomonadati; phylum Pseudomonadota; class Gammaproteobacteria; order Pseudomonadales; family Pseudomonadaceae; genus Pseudomonas; species Pseudomonas sp. NPDC090755. The sequence continues at coordinate 74,367 of NZ_JBIVXC010000022.1, forward strand.
ACCGTGAAACTCGCCAGTGCCTCGGCACCGCGCGGTTAAGGAACCGGACCGATGAATTTTTCCAAGTTCTTTATCACACGGCCGATCTTCGCCGCCGTGCTGTCGCTGCTTATCCTGATCGCCGGCGGCATCTCGCTGTTCCAGCTGCCGATCAGCGAATACCCGGAAGTCGTACCGCCCACCGTGGTGGTGCGCGCCAACTTCCCCGGGGCCAACCCGAAAGTGATCGGTGAAACCGTCGCCGCCCCCCTGGAACAGGCCATCACCGGGGTGGAGAACATGCTCTACATGTCCTCGCAGTCCACCGCCGACGGCAAGCTGACCCTGACCATCACCTTCGCCCTGGGCACCGACCTGGACAATGCCCAGGTGCAGGTGCAGAACCGGGTGACCCGGACCCAACCCAAGCTGCCCGAGGAAGTGACCCGCATCGGTATCACTGTCGACAAGGCCTCGCCCGACCTGACCATGGTCGTGCACCTGACCTCGCCGGACAACCGCTACGACATGCTCTACCTGTCCAACTACGCCATCCTCAATATCAAGGACGAGCTGGCGCGTCTGGGCGGCGTGGGCGACGTGCAGCTGTTCGGCATGGGCGACTACTCGCTGCGCGTGTGGCTCGACCCGAACAAGACCGCTTCGCGCAACCTCACCGCCAGTGACGTGGTCGCCGCCATTCGCGAGCAGAACCGCCAGGTCGCCGCCGGCCAGCTGGGCGCACCGCCCGCCCCCGGCAGCGCCAGCTTCCAGCTGTCGATCAATACCCAGGGCCGCCTGGTCAACGAGGAAGAGTTCGAGAACATCGTCATCCGTTCCGGGGCCAATGGCGAAATCACGCGTCTGAAGGATATCGCCCGGGTCGAGCTCGGCTCCAGCCAGTACGCCCTGCGCTCGCTGCTGAACAACCAGCCGGCGGTGGCCATTCCGATCTTCCAGCGCCCGGGCTCCAACGCCATCGAGATCTCCGATGAAGTACGGGCGAAAATGGCCGAGCTGAAGAAGGATTTCCCCGAAGGCATGGACTACAGCATCGTCTATGACCCGACCGTGTTCGTGCGCGGCTCCATCGAAGCGGTGGTCCACACCCTGTTCGAAGCCCTGGTGCTGGTGGTACTGGTGGTGATCCTGTTCCTGCAGACCTGGCGCGCCTCGATCATCCCGCTGGTGGCCGTACCGGTGTCGCTGATCGGTACCTTTGCGGTCATGCACCTGTTCGGTTTCTCGCTCAACGCCCTGTCTCTGTTCGGCCTGGTACTGGCCATCGGTATCGTGGTGGATGACGCCATCGTCGTGGTGGAAAACGTCGAGCGCAACATCGGCCTGGGCCTCAAGCCCCTTGAGGCCACGCAAAAAGCCATGGGCGAAGTGACCGGGCCGATCATCGCCACGGCCCTGGTGCTGTGCGCCGTGTTCGTGCCGGCGGCGTTCATCTCCGGCCTCACCGGGCAGTTCTACAAGCAGTTCGCCCTGACCATCGCCATCTCCACGGTGATCTCGGCGTTCAACTCGCTGACCCTCTCGCCCGCCCTGGCCGCCGTACTGCTCCAGGAACACCATGCACCGAAGGACCGCTTCTCCCGCGTGCTCGAGCGGCTGCTCGGCGGCTGGTTGTTCGGCCCGTTCAACCGCTTCTTCGACCGCGCCAGTCATAGCTATGTCGGCACTGTCGGCCGGGTCATCCGCAGCAGCGGCATCGCCCTGTTCGTCTATGCCGGCCTGATTGTCATGACCTGGCTGGGCTTCTCCTCGACCCCGACCGGTTTCGTCCCGGCCCAGGACAAGCAGTACCTGGTGGCCTTCGCCCAGCTGCCGGACGCCGCCAGCCTCGACCGCACCGAAGCGGTGATGAAAAAGATGAGCGAGATCGCCCTCAAGCAACCGGGCGTGGCCGATTCGGTGGCCTTCCCGGGCCTGTCGATCAACGGTTTCACCAACAGCCCGAACAGCGGCATCGTCTTCACCCCGCTCAAGCCGTTCGACGAGCGCAAGGACCCGAGCCAGTCGGCGGGCGCCATCGCCGCCGCGTTGAACGCGCAGTTCGCCGATATCGAGGACGCCTACATCGCGATCTTCCCACCGCCGCCGGTACAGGGGCTGGGCACCATCGGTGGTTTCCGCCTGCAGATCGAGGACCGTGGCAACCTGGGTTACGAAGCACTGTACAAGGAAACCCAGAACATTATCGCCAAGAGCCATAACGTGCCGGAGCTGGCCGGGCTGTTCACCAGCTACCAGGTCAACGTGCCCCAGGTCGATGCCGCGATCGACCGGGAAAAAGCCAAGACCCACGGCGTGGCCATCAGCGACATCTTCGACACCCTGCAGATCTACCTGGGTTCGCTGTATGCCAACGACTTCAACCGCTTTGGCCGCACCTACCAGGTCAACGTCCAGGCCGAGCAGCAGTTCCGCCTCGAAGCCGAGCAGATCGGCCAGCTCAAGGTGCGCAACAACCTGGGCGAGATGATTCCGCTGGCGACCTTCATCAAGGTCAGCGACACCTCGGGGCCTGACCGGGTGATGCACTACAACGGCTTCATCACCGCCGAGATCAACGGCGCAGCAGCCCCGGGCTACAGCTCAGGGCAGGCGGAAAAGGCCATCGAGAAACTGCTCAAGGAAGAACTGCCCAACGGCATGACCTTCGAATGGACCGAGCTGACCTACCAGCAGATCCTGGCGGGCAACACCGCGCTGTTCGTCTTCCCGCTGTGCGTGCTGCTGGCCTTCCTGGTGCTGGCTGCCCAGTACGAAAGCTGGAGCCTGCCACTGGCGGTGATCCTGATCGTGCCGATGACCCTGTTGTCGGCCATCACCGGGGTGATTCTGTCCGGTGGCGACAACAACATCTTCACCCAGATCGGCTTGATCGTACTGGTGGGGTTGGCGTGCAAGAACGCGATCCTGATCGTCGAGTTCGCCAAGGACAAGCAGGCCGAGGGCCTGGACCCGCTGGCTGCGGTGCTTGAAGCCTGCCGCCTGCGTCTGCGGCCGATCCTGATGACCTCGATCGCTTTCATCATGGGGGTGGTACCACTGGTGTTCTCCTCCGGTGCCGGCGCGGAAATGCGTCACGCCATGGGTGTGGCGGTGTTTTCAGGGATGATCGGGGTGACCTTCTTTGGCCTGTTGCTGACGCCCGTGTTCTTTGTCCTGATCCGCCGTTATGTCGAACGCAGCCAGGCCCGCAAGGCGGCCCGTGCGCTGAAGCTGGAGAGCCATGCATGAACACGCACCTGAAACTGTGGATGCCGAGCCTGTTGGTACTGGCCCTGGCGGCCTGCGCCGTAGGCCCGGACTACAAGGCACCGGACACCGCGGCGGCGCAGTTGAGCGCTGCCAACGAACCGACGGCCAAGGCCGCGTACGACCGCAGCCACTTCGAGCGCATCTGGTGGAAGCAGTTCGACGACCCGGTGCTCAACCAGTTGGTCAGCCAGTCGCTGCAAGGCAACCGCGAACTGCGCGTGGCCTTTGCCCGCTTCAAGGCCGCCCGGGCGATTCGCGATGACGTCAGCAACGACGCCCTGCCAACGGTGACCAGCCGTGTCAGTAGCGAACTGGGCAAGGGCCAGGTCCCGGGGCAGACCGACGACCGGGTCAACAGCGAGCGTTATGACCTGGGCCTGGACATGGCCTGGGAGCTGGACCTGTTCGGCCGCATCCAGCGCCAGCTGGAAGCCAGCGAAGCCCAGCAGGACGCCGCCCTGGCCGACCTGCAGCAGCTGCAGGTGAGCCTGATCGCCGAACTGGTCGATGCCTATGGCCAGCTGCGCGGTGCCCAGTTGCGCGAGAAAATCGCCCTGGAGAACCTCAAGACCCAGCAGGACTCGCGCGGCATCACCGAAACCCTGCGCGATGCCGGCGTGGGCAACGACCTCGATGTGGTCAGGGCCGATGCGCGCCTGGCCCAGGTCGAGGCGACCGTGCCGCAGTTGCAGGCCGAGCAGGTGCGAGCGCGCAACCGCATCGCCACCTTGCTGGGCCAGCGCCCGGATGCCTTGAGCGTAGACCTGTCCCCCGCGCAGCTGCCGGCCATTGCCAAGGCCTTGCCGGTGGGCGACCCGGGCGAGTTGATCAAACGCCGCCCGGACATCCGCAGCGCCGAACGCCAGCTGGCTGCGGCCACCGCCAACATCGGTGTGGCGACCGCCGACCTGTTCCCGCGGGTCAGCCTCAGCGGCTTCCTGGGCTTTACCGCCGGGCGAGGTTCGCAACTGGGCTCCTCGGCCGCCCAGGCCTGGGCCCTGGGTCCAAGCATCACCTGGGCCGCCTTCGACCTGGGAAGCGTCAGGGCGCGCCTGCGTGGTGCCAACGCCGATGCCGAGGGCGCGCTGGCCACCTACGAACAGCAAGTGCTGCTGTCACTGGAAGAATCGGAAAACGCCTTCAGCGACTACAGCAAGCGCCAGCAACGCCTGCTGTCGCTGGTGCGCCAGAGCGAAGCCAGCCGCAAGGCGGCCGACCTGGCCTCGATCCGTTACCGCGAAGGCACGGTGGACTACCTGGTGCTGCTCGATGCCGAGCGCGAGCGCCTGAGCGCCGAGGACGCCCAGGCCCAGGGCGAGGTTGACCTGTATCGCGGCATCGTTGCCATCTACAAGGCACTGGGTGGTGGCTGGCAGACGGAAAACGTCGCCACGGCGCACTGAGCCAACGACTCCTTTGGTTGGTTTCTGACCGGCCCTTTGCCCCGCCTGCCTGTGCTCGCGGGGCTTTTTTGTACTGGCCGTATCGCAGGCTTCGCCAGCTCCCACACTAACCGGACATGTGGGAGCTGGCGAAGCCTGCGATACGGCCACACACGGTCTCGACCGGACACCGCATTTGACGCCACCCCCCCACGGCCCCAAGCTGGTACCCTTGACTGCCGCGTGTCCCGGATCCACTCATGTCGAAACAGCGCCAATACACCCTGATCAGCCTGACCCTGCTTATCATCCTGGGCCTTGGCGGGTACTTCTGGCGCGACGACAGCCCTGCACCGGCGCCAGCGCTCAAGCACGGCTATGCCAAGGCCCTGGCCATGGCCCACAACGGTCAACCCGGCGCCGCACGGGTGCTGTACCAGCAACTGGGGCGCAGCGACCTGTCGGCCATCCGCCGCGCAAGCCTGTACGCCGAACTGCCCAACTACCCCTCGCCGCTGGCACTGAAGCTGGCCAACCGCGACCTGCAGCACGACGACCCGCTGGTGCGCCGCGCCGCCATCGCCAGCATCCAGGCGATGCTGCCCGGCGCCCAGCGCAGCCTGGTGCTCGGCCCGCTGCTCGACGATGAGGACCAGAGCGTGCGCTTTGCCGTGGTCGACGCCCTGCTCGGCCTGGGGCCGGATGAAATCGGCCTGTACTTCGGCCCGCTGCAGCACACCCTTGAGCAGTACCAGCACATGCTGGCACAACGCACCGACGATGCCCCGGCACAGCTGCACCTGGCGCAGCTCTACCTGCATGAAGACAACTTCCCCAAAGCCGCCGCCGCCCTGGACAGGACCCTGCAACTGGATCCGGGCAACCTGCAGGCCCTGGCCGGGCAGGTTCAATTGCTGGAACGCCAGGGACAGACCGAGGCCTCGCGCCAGGTGCTGGCCAGCGCCTTGCAACAACAACCGGATTCGGCCTTCCTGCAACATGAGCTGGGCCGCTGGCTGCTGCGCCACGGCCAGGACGAGTACGCCCTGCTCGCCTTCGCCCGGGCCCTGGAGCTTGAGCCGGACAACAACGACTACCGCTATACCCTGGCCACCAGCCTGCACCAGCTGGAACAGGTAGGGCCGGCGCAAAAGCAGCTGGAAACCGTCCTCAGCCGCGACCCGGCCAACCGCAAGGCCAGGGTCCTGCTGATCGAGTACTGGAAGGAAACCGGCCAATTGCAGAATGTGCAGATCCTGCTGGCCCAGCTTGAGCAGTTGAACCCGGATGACCCCTTGGTGCAACAGGGCCTCTAGACCGGGCTCACGACCATTGGGGCAAACCGGTTGAACCGTCGCATCGGCGCTGCGGTCCAGTGATAGTGCAACGACAGTAACGCCCAGGCATCACCTGTCGTTGCCCTACCACAGGAGATTCACCGTGGCCGATCCGTTGCCCAATGGCGAACATGCCCTGATCCTGGCTGCGGCCCCTGCCGTGGACCGTGTGCGGGTGCTGACCGTCAACGCGCACAAGGGCTTCAGCCCGCTGAACCGCCACTATGTGCTGCCCGAGTTGCGCGAGGCGGTGCGCAGCGAGGACGCCGACCTGGTGTTCCTCCAGGAAGTGCTCGGCAGCCACCGCCGACATGGCCGGCGGCATCACAACTGGTCGGACGTGCCCCAGTACGAGTTTCTCGCCGACAGCCTGTGGCCGGTGTTCGCCTACGGGCGCAACGCGGTGTACCCCGACGGCGAGCACGGCAATGCCCTGTTGTCCAAGTACCCGATCCTGCGCCACGACAACCTCGATATCAGTGTCAAAGGCAGCGAACAGCGAGGCTTGCTGCATTCGGTACTGGCCTTGCCGGGCACCGTGCACCTGCATACCGTGTGCGTGCACCTGGGTCTGGACGAACGCCAGCGCTTTCAACAGCTGCGCCTGCTGTGCCATCTGCTCGATAGCCTACCGGACGCTGCGCCGGTGATCGTTGCCGGCGATTTCAACGACTGGCGCCGCCTCGCCGATGCCCACCTGGCCGATTGCGGTCTGAGGGAAGCCTTCACCCAGGCCTATGGCCGCCCGGCGCGCAGTTTTCCGGCGCGCTGGCCGCTGCTGTGCCTGGACCGCATCTACCTGCGCAATGCCCGGGCCCATGCACCCAAGGTCATGGCGCGCAAACCCTGGACGCACTTGTCCGATCACTTGCCGTTGGCTGTGGAGGTGCACTGGTGAACGGACAGTGGCGCACCGACAACCAGGTTCAACTGCTGATCAATGGTGAAGACTACTTTCCCAGTGTCTTTGCCGCCATCGAGTGCGCCCGGGAAGAGATCCTTCTGGAGACCTTCATCATTTTCGAAGACAAGGTCGGTCGCCGGCTGCAACAGTTGCTGATCGAGGCGGCCAGCCGTGGCGTGCGGGTCGAGATGCTGGTCGATGGCTACGGTACTGCCGACCTCAGCCATGACTACATCAAGGCCCTGAGCGATGCAGGGGTGCGCCTGCAGGCGTTCGACCCAAGCCCCAGACGCCTGGGAATGCGTACCAACCTGTTTCGCCGGCTGCACCGCAAGATCCTGGTGATCGACGGCGAAGTCGGCTTTATCGGCGGCATCAACTACAGCGCCGACCACCTGGCCGACTTCGGCCCCATGGCCAAGCAGGATTACGCCGTGCAGGTGCGCGGGCCGATCGTCGCCGACCTGCGCCAGGCCACCCTGGCCCTGCTCGCCGAATCGGCAACACTGCAGCGTCGCAGCCGCCACTGGTGGCAGCGCGCCCTGCCCCTGGACGCCGACAGCGACCAGGCCAGCATGGTCCTGTGCATCCGTGATAACCAGGATCACCCCAACGATATCGAGCGTCATTACCTCAAGGCCCTGGCCGCTGCCCGCGAGCGCATCACCATCGCCAACGCCTATTTCTTTCCCGGCTACCGACTGCTGCGCACCCTGCGCGATGCCGCCCGGCGTGGCGTGAAAGTCACCCTGGTGCTGCAGGGCATGCCGGACATGCCCCTGGTACGCCTGTGTTCACGCTTGCTGTACAACTACCTGCTGCGAGACGGGGTAAGGATCTTCGAGTATTGCGAGCGGCCCCTGCATGGCAAGGTCGCTCTGATCGATCGCCACTGGTCGACCGTGGGTTCGAGCAACCTCGACCCCTTGAGCCTGTCGTTGAACCTGGAAGCCAACCTGATCATTCGCGACGCCTCCCTCAACGAACGCCTGCACGACCACCTGCTGGAGCTGTGCGTGCACCGCTGCAAGCCGGTCAGCCTGAAACGTGTGTTGCGCGGCTACTGGTGGCGTGCACCGTTGATTTTCCTCACCTTCCACTTCATCCGCCACTTTCCGGCCATGGCCGGCTGGCTGCCGGCCCATGTCCCGCGCCTCAAGCCACTGTTGCACGCACGGCAAGCGGCAGGAAAAACCACATGAACCCGTCATCGAAGCGCTGGCGGCGTGCCAGGCAGCTGTTGACCCTGGCCTTCTTTATCCTGGTGCCGGTGCTGGTGATCAGCCTGCTCAGGAACCTGGACTGGGGCGAGGTCCACGACGCCCTGGCCGCCTATCGCTGGCAGACGCTGGCCCTGGCGGTGCTGATCAGCGCCTGCAGCTTCGCCCTGTTCAGTTGCTTCGACCTGTTGGGCCGGCGCTACACCGGCCACCCGTTGCCGGCCCGGCAGATACTGCCCCTGGCGTTCGTCTGCTATGCCTTCAACCTCAACCTCAGCGCCTGGGTCGGCGCCATCGCCCTGCGCTATCGGCTGTACTCCCGGCTCGGCCTTCCGCTTGTGACCATCACTCGGATCCTGGGCCTTGGGCTTGTCACCAACTGGCTTGGCTATCTGCTCCTGGCCGGCGGGCTGTTCGCCTGTGGCTTGCCGCGCCTGCCGGCGGGGCTGGACATCGGCAGCACCGGCTTGCGCCTGATCGGCCTGCTCTTGCTGGTCGCGGCCCTGGCCTACCTGCTGGCCTGCGGTTTCGCCCGGCGCCGGCGCTGGCACCTTCGTGGCCACGCCGTCACCCTGCCTTCACTGCCCATGGCGGCCGTGCAGGCCCTGATGGGCGCCGGCAACTGGGCGCTGATGGCGCTGGTGATGTACAGCCTGCTGCCAGGCAACGTCGACTATCCGACCCTCCTTGCCGTGTTGCTGATCAGCAGTATCGCCGGGGTCATCACCCACATACCGGCAGGTCTGGGGGTGCTGGAAGCGGTGTTTCTCACCCTGCTGCACGCAAGCGTTGGCAAAGGCAACCTGCTGGCAGCGCTGATTGCCTACCGGGCCGTCTACTTTCTCTTGCCGCTGATGGCGGCGGGCGTGGTCTACCTGGTGCTCGAACGGGTGGCCAGTCAACGTGCCGGCGCAGCGCGATCCGGCAGCAGCGGCTGATCGCCCACCAGCATCGCATGCACCTGTTTGATCAATGCCTGCAGGGAAAAGGGCTTGGTCATCAGGGCAAAGCCCGGTGTCGGCAACTTTGACTCAGCCAGCCTGCGCTCGCCTAAACCGGTAATGAACAACACTTTCTGCAGAGGGTCGAGCATCCGCGCGGCATTGGCCACCTGATCGCCGTTGAACTCGCCCGGCAGACCGATATCGGTAATCAGCAGATCCACTGGACCCAACTCGCGCAGCAACCTGATGCCGCCGTTGGCATCGCCGGCGTCGAACACGGTGTAACCCTGCTCCTGCAGCGCGTCCTTGACCAGTATGCGCAAGATCGATTCATCGTCGATCAATACGATCCGCCCCCTCCTGGGCCTGGCGGGCTCAAGGACCGGTGCCTCCGGTTCCCGTGCGTCCTCATCGGCACACCGCGGCAACAGCATCTTGACCCGCGTACCGGCTCCCGGGCTGGAGTCAATCCATACCTGGCCTGCGGACTGGCGCACGAAACCGTAGACCATCGACAGGCCAAGGCCGGTGCCCTGACCGGCAGGCTTGGTGGTAAAAAAAGGATCGAAGGCACGTTCCACGGTACCGGCATCCATGCCCCGCCCGTTGTCCTGAACCTGCAGGTAGTGATAGTCACCGGGTGCCAGGCTGTCCGGCTCCCCGAGCTGGGCAGTGTGCCGCTCGTTACCGGTGCTGATGCGCAGGCACCCGCCTGGCCCCATGGCATCCCGGGCGTTGAGGCAAAGATTGAGCAAGGCGCTTTCTAATTGGCTGGCGTCGACCAGCACGGACCAGGGGGCCGGCTCGAACTGCAGTTGCACCTCGATGGCCGGCCCCATGGTCTGCTCGATCAAGGCGGTCATGCCCCGTATCTGCTCGTTCAGATTGACAGGACGCGGGTCCAGCGCCTGGCGGCGTGAAAATGCCAGCAGTTGTTGAGTCAGCTCGGTTGCACGGTCACTGGCCTTTCGGGCCACCTCGATGTAACGGGGCAATTGCTCCAGCCGCCCTTGGGCAAGACGGTGTTCAAGCAAATCAAGGCCGCCGATGATGCCGGTCAGCAGGTTGTTGAATTCGTGAGCGATGCCGCCGGTCAACTGACCCATGGCCTCCATTTTCTGGCTGTGACGCAACATCGTTTCAGCGTGAAGCAACGCCTCTTCCCGCTCCCGTTCCTGGGTGACGTCGTTACCCACTGCGGTAAAGCCTTGCTCGCCGGCCATCGCTGCCCAGTTGAACCAGCGGTAATGGCCGTCCTTGTGACGCACGCGGCTGACCACATTCTCGCTGGAGAGGCCAGCACGCAATTGCTCAACGATGGTCTCCACTTCCCTGACGTCATCGATGTGCACCAGGGACATGACCGCCGCCCCCTGCATCTCGGACGGCGCCCACCCCAGCACCTGGGTCCAGGCCGGGTTGACCGCGGTGATGGTCAGGTCAGCCTCAAGCGTCAACATGACATCGGTGGACAACTGCCAGAAGCGATTACGGTCAACCGTTCGGGCCAGCACCTGTTGTTCGAAGGTTTCGGCCAGGGCCCGCCATTGCCACGCCGCTTCAATACTGGCGGTGGTGTCGATCACGGTCTCGAGAAAACCTGCCACTTCACCGTTTTCATCACGCACGGGGCTGAAGCAGAAGGTCAGGTAGGCCTGCTCCAGGGTGCCATTGCGTGCCGTCATCAGGGGGAAGTTTTCGATCAGGATCGCCTCACCGGAAAACGCCTTGAACACCATCGTCCCGAGGCGGTCCCAGGCCTCGGCCCACACCTCGTCGAAGCTGCGCCCCAGCGCTTCGGGCCTGGCACCGAGGATCGGCTTGAAGGCGTCGTTGTAGAGGGTGACCATCTGCGGCCCCCAGACCAGGCAGCCGGGAAACCTGGACGCCAGCATCATGTCCACGGCGATGCGCAGCACGGCAGGCCAGTTCTGCAAGGGGCCAAGGGCCGTCTTGCCCCAGTCATGAGCGCCGATTTTCTCGCTCATGCCGCCTTGGGCAGCAGACAAGGAACTCAGGTGAAGTACTTGCATGGCCTGGCTCGGTGAGTTCGGGAACTGCACGTCAGACCTGGCGACCGATGTCTTCGTTCCAGAGCTCAGGCCTGGCCGCGATGAAATCTTTCATCAGCGTGATGCAGGCCTCATTATGCTGGACGTCCAGGGCCACGCCGCGGGCGCGCAACAGTTCCTCTTCGCCCATGAAGGTCTGGTTCTCACCGACGATGACCCGTTTGATGCCGTACAAGAGGATCGCCCCGCTGCACATCGCGCAAGGCGACAAGGTGGTGTACAGGGTCGACGCGGCATACACCGCGGCGCTCTGGCGGCCGGCATTCTCCAGGGCGTCCATCTCGCCATGCAGGATGGCACTGCCCTTCTGTACCCGACGATTGTGCCCGCGACCGATGATCTTCCCCTGATGGACGATCACCGAGCCGATCGGGATGCCACCCTCCTCCAGGCCCTTGCGGGCTTCGTCGATGGCGGCCTGCATGAATTCGTCCGTTGGCGTGCTCGAGTTGTTCATCGAATGGACTCCGGTGTCTGGCGAAAGTCCAGAAAGGCTAGCACATAGCCAGCAAGGAATGGCGCCTGCGCCAGCCGCTACTATGCTGTAGAGGTTTTCCTCGGCGATCCGGGCACCCCGGGGCCGATCCAGTGAAGGGAGTCTGGTGATGAGCAAGAAGATTCTGGTGGTCCTGACCAACACGGCCAAATACCCGACGCTCAAGCGCGCGACCGGGCTCTGGCTGGGTGAGGCGGTGCACTTCGTCGAGAAAGTCGAAAAGGCCGGCTACAAGGTCGATTACGTGAGCCCCGAGGGTGGCTACGTGCCCATCGACCCCCATAGCCTGAGCCTGGCCCAGGACATTGACTGGGACTGGTACAACGACAAGGCTTTCATGAATCGCCTGGGCACCACCATGAACCCCGGCCAGGTCAAGGCCCAGGACTACAGTGCGATCTACTATACCGGCGGGCACGGAGTGATCTGGGACTTTCCGGACAACGCCGGCCTGCAGGATCTGGCGCGCAAGATCTTCGAAGCCGGTGGTGTGGTGGCCTCGGTCTGCCATGGCGCCGTCGGCCTGTTGAACATCAAGCTCAGCGACAATTCCCTGCTGCTCAAGGACCGTGAGGTCACCGGTTTCTCCAACACCGAAGAACACCTGGCCGAACTGGACAAGGTGGTGCCCTACCTCACCGAAACCGAACTGGGCGCCCGTGGCGGGCTTTACCAGGCGACAGAGCCCTGGGAAGTCCTTGCCATTGCCGACCAGAAGGAAGGACGGCTGATCACGGGCCAGAACCCGGCTTCCAGTAGCGCAGTGGCCGATCTGGTGATCAAGGCCCTGGAGGGCGTCCGGCGCAACTGATGGCCTCGCGCCGACGGATACTACAACCGCTGATTATGGGGCCTACAGGCATTACTGGGGCCGGAATATTATGCTGGGTCGCCGATTCATCATAGAGGCGATCCCCCATGGCCCCATCCTCCCACGCAGGGCGCAGCCTGGTTGAGTTTCTGGTCACCCTGCTCATCGGACTCGCACCGGTTGCCTGTGGCCTGTTCGTGCTTTCACTGCAGGTCGAACGCAAGCAGGAAGAAACCATCGCAGTTACGGCCCGCGAAGCCATTTACGCCATCGACCTGGTGCTCGACACCTTGCACCAGTCCAGCAGCACGGTGCTGAGCCTGGCCGACCAACCCTGCGACGAGGTGCTTGCCCAATTGCGCCGGCAAGCAATCATGCAGCCGAATGTGCGCTCCCTGGTGCTGGCCAAGGACAACCGGGCTTTCTGCAGCACGTTGTACGGTGCATTCGACCGTTTCATCGACCCGGGGACGTTCCTCAATCAACGCCTGCGTGTCGACCCGGGCAATGACGCCACCCCGGATGCCGCCGTCCTGATCTACCGCTTGCAGGAATTCCCCTACGCCGTGTTGGCCCTGGCCGACATCAATGTCCTGCAGACCGAGCTGTTGGGATTTCAGAATGCCGTGGTCCTGAGCCTGCAGTTCGGCCAGCAGTATGTCTGGTCGACAGGCAGCGGCGAATCCGCCCGAGTGCCTAACCAAGATGAAGACAACATGCGACTGACTTCGGAACTGTTCGGTTATACGGTGCATGCGGGCTATCCCGACGGCCATACCTGGCTGATGATCCGCCAGGCATCCCTGGCAATCCTGCCCTCCCTGCTGCTGGTGGGTATCCTGACTGCAACGGTGGCGTACTGGGGGCTGTACCGAAGGATGCGCAGATCATCGTAGGCTTGGGCTTGGGCTGTTAGCAAGCGGGCTTATCCATTCGATGCAGTGACGCTGCTGGCCCCTTCCGCCTTTACGGCGGCCTACTTTTTTCTTGGAAAAAGTAGGCAAAACCGCTCGCTCCTGCATACGGCCCTACGCTG
>NZ_JBIVXC010000023.1:0-71984 GCF_044769005.1 Pseudomonas sp. NPDC090755
GAGTGGAACAGGGTCCAGGTGTCGCTTTGATCGAAGCTGAACCATTGCTCGGTGGCGGCGAACAGGCGCTGCACGTTGTGATGGCTGAGCAAGGCACCCTTGGGCTGCCCGGTCGAGCCCGAGGTGTAGATGATGTAGGCCAGGTTGGCCGGGCTCATCGTCACCTGCGGATCGGCCTCGCTGTAGCCGTCCAGTGCTTCATCCAGGTTCAGGATCGGGCCGCTGAAGGCCGGCAACTGCAGATGCGGCTGGGTCAGCAGCAGGCTGATGCCGCTGTCCTGGATCATGTATTCCAGGCGCTGGGCCGGGTACATCGGGTCGAGCGGCACATAGGCGCCACCGGCCTTGAGGATCGCCAGCAGGCCGACCACCAGTTCCAGCGAACGCTCGGCGGCCAGGCCCACGCGGCTTTCCGGGCCGACGCCGGCGGCGATCAGGCGATGGGCCAGGCGGTTGGCGCGGGCGTTGAGCTCGCCGTAACTCAGGCGCTGGCCCTCATACACCAGGGCGGTCGCCTGCGGCGTACGCGCCGCCTGCTCGGCGATCTGCTCATGCAGGCAGGCCCGGGTGCCGTGGCTAACCAGCGCCGGATTCAGCGCCTCGATCAATGCCTGACGCTCATCACCGAGCAGATCGAGCTGACCGACCGGCGTCCTGGCGTCGGCGCGGACCACCGCCATCAGCAGGTGCCCCAACTGGCGGGCAAGATTCTCCAGCACGGCCTGGGTAAAGCAGGCACGGTCGTAGCGCATCTCCACCGACAACTGATCGCTGAGCCCGACCACCAGCGTCAACGGGTAGTGGCTCTGTTCGCGGTTGGCGACCTCGCCGAAGCGCAAGCCACCGGGCGTACCGGCCGCCAGGGCCTGGGACACCGGGTAGTTCTCGAACACCATCAAGGTGTCGAACAGCGCCTCACCGCCCTGCCCGGCCCAGCGCTGGATATCGAACAGCGGCGAATGCTCGTGCTCACGCAGGCTCAGGTTGCGCGCCTGCAACTCGACCAGGCACTGCTGCAGCGGCGTGGTGGCGCTGTGGCCGAAGCGCACCGGCAGGCTGTTGATGAACAGCCCGATCTGCTCCTCGACCCCTTGCAGTTCGGTCGGTCGCCCGGCCACCGTGGCACCGAAGACCACCTGCTCGCGGCCCAGGTAGCGTTGCAGCAGGATCGCCCAGGCGCCCTGCACCAGGGTGTTGACCGTCACCTTGAGCCCACGGGCGTAGTCGGCCAGCTGTGCGGTCTGCTCGACACCCAGGCGCAGAGCGTGCTCGGCATAGCCGCTGTCACCCGTGGCCTTGCCGCCAAGCGCCGCTACCAGCAAGGCGGGCTCGCCCAGGCCAGCCAGTTCCTGCTGCCAGAACTGGCGATCCTGCTCGACATCCTGGGCGGCCAGCCAGTGGATGTAGTCGCGATAGCGTCCGGCATGGCGCGGCGGTTCGCCGCCGGCATAGCGTTGCAGCACCTCGCCGAGCAGCCGCGCATTGCTCCAGCCATCCATGAGGATGTGGTGGTTGGTGTAGATCACATGCCAGCAATCCTCTGCACTGCGCACCAGGACCAGGCGCAGCAAGGGCGCCACGGCCAGGTCGAAACCGGCGTGCAGTTCTTCCCGGGCGATGCTGTCCTGGTACTGCGCCAGATCCGCCTCGCCACGCCCCTCGAGCAGGCGCAGCGGCACCTGCACCTGCTTGTGCACCACTTGCAGCGGCTGTTCCAGCCCTTCCCAGACGAAACCGGTGCGCAGGATGTCGTGCCGATCGACTGCCGCCTGCCAGGCCTGCTGGAAGCGCTGCGGATCGAGGCCGTGGATATCCAGGCGCACCTGGTTGATGTAGTCGCCACCGGCCTGTTCATACAAGGTGTGGAACAGCATGCCCTGCTGCATCGGCGACAGCGGATAGACATCGTCGATCGCCCGCGCCGGCAGCGGCAGCTTGTCCAGCAGCGGCTGGGTCAAACGGGCCAGCGGGAAGTCCGAAGGCGATACGCCGCCCTGGGCCGGATCACAGCAGTGAGCAACCAGCGCCTGCAACTCGCTGACATAGGCGTCGGCCAGTTGCTGGATGGTCGCTTCGCTGAACATCTCGCGGCTGAAGGTCCAGCTCAGGCTCAGTTCACCGCCGAAGACCTGGCCATTGACTGACAGCCAGTTGCCCAGCGGTGCATCGTCGCCGACCTCCAGGCCATGGGCTTCACCGGCAGGCATGAACGCGCCGTCCTGGCCCTGGAAGGAGCTGTCGAACTGGCCCAGGTAGTTGAAGGTGATCCGTGGCGGTTGCAGTTCGCCGAGGGCGGTCTGCTGGGCGGCGCTGCCCAGGTGACGCAGCACGCCGTAGCCGATGCCCTTGTTCGGCACGGCTCGCAGGCGTTCCTTGACCAGCAGGATCGAGCCGCGCAGGTCGTCGCCCACGCTCAGGCGCACAGGGAACAGGCTGGTGAACCAACCCACGGTACGGGTCAGGTCGATATCGTCGAACAGGTCTTCGCGACCGTGGCCTTCCAATTGCACCATGACCTCGCCGCGCCCGGTCCAGTGCGCGATCACCCGGGCCAGGGCGGTCAGCAGCAGGTCGTTGACCTGGGTGCGATAGGCCGCCGGGGCGTCCTGCAGCAACTGGCCGGTGAATCGGGCATCCAGGCGACTCTGCACGCTGGCGGCGTGGCGGATCTGCAGGCCGGCGTCCGGTCGCTCGCACGGCAGCGCGGTGTCGACATCGCGGGCCTGGGCAAGCCAGTAATCGAGCTCCGCCTGCAACGCGCCTTCGCGAGCATACTGCTGCAGACGTTCGGCCCAGGCTTTCACCGAGCTGGTGCGCGGCGGCAGCAGCGGCGCCTTGCCGGCGCAGGCCTGCTCGTAGGCGCTTTGCAGGTCTTCCAGCAGGATTCGCCACGACACGCCATCCACCGCCAGGTGGTGAACCACCAGCAGCAGGCGCTGGCCGCCATTGGCCAGGTTCATCAGCACCGCCCGCAGCAACGGACCGCCGGCCAGGTCCAGGCTACGCTGGGCCCGTTCGCCTTCGGTTTCGATGCCTTGGGTATCGGTGACGCTGACCTGCCACAGCAAGTCGCTGGGCGCGGCGGCATCGCTGTAGCGACCCTGCCAGCCATCAACCGCTTCATTGAAGCGCAGGCGCAGGGCGTCGTGGTGGTTCCACAGGGCGGCCAGGGCGGTTTGCAGCGCCGCCACCTGCAGCGCTTCACGCGGCTGCAGCAGCACCGACTGGTTGAAGTGATGACGGCCACTGACCACGTTCTGGAAGAACTGCTGCTGGATCGGCAGCAGTGCCAGTTCACCTTCAGCGGCAGCCTGGACGACCTGTGCTGCGTCGCCGGTCTGCGCCACCGAGGCCAGCCCTTGCACGGTCTGGTGCTGGAACAGGTCCTTGGGGGTGAAGCGGATGCCGGCCTGGCGGGCACGGCTGACCACCTGGATGGAGACGATGGAGTCGCCGCCCAGTTCGAAGAAGTTGTCGTTGACACCGACCTGCTCGACGCCCAGCACCTCCTGCCAGATCACCGCCAGTTGCTGTTCGATCTCGCCAACCGGGGCCACGTAGGCTTGCTGCGCCTGCGCTGCATCCGGACGCGGCAGGGCCTTGCGGTCGAGCTTGCCGTTGGCGGTCAGTGGCAGCACGGCGAGGAACTGCCAGTGTGCCGGGACCATGTAGTCCGGCAGGTCGGCCTTGAGTTGCGTTTGCAGGATTTCACGCAGACCGTCCTGCGCCACGCTCGGCACCACGTAGGCCAGCAGGCGGCCATCCTCGGCCAGCACCACGGCTTCACGGACCTGCGCCATGGCTTGCAGACGGGCTTCGATCTCGCCCAGTTCGATACGGAAGCCGCGGATCTTCACCTGCTGGTCCATGCGCCCGATGTATTCCACCGCGCCATCGGCGCAGTAGCGCGCCAGGTCGCCGGTGCGGTACAGGCGACCGCCATGGCCGCCGAACGGGTCGGGGATGAAGCGTGCCCCGCTGAGGTCGCCCCGGTTCAGGTAACCCCGGGCCAGGCCGTCGCGGCCGACGTACAGCTCACCGACGCAACCCGCCGGCACCGGGTTCAGCTCGGCATCCAGCACATACCAGGACAGGTCGGGGATCGGCAGGCCGATAGGGCTGGCCGCACCATTGTCGAGGTCGGCCCAGGACAGCGGGCGATAGGTCACATGCACCGTGGTTTCGGTGATGCCGTACATATTGATCAGCCGCGTCGGCGCATCGCCGAAGCGTTCGAACCAGGGCCGCAGGCCCTGCACCTCCAGCGCTTCGCCGCCGAAGACCACGGCGCGCAGGCTGTGTTCACGCGAGTCGGCACAGGCCACGTGCATCAACTGGCGGAACGCCGACGGTGTCTGGTTGAGCACCGTGACCTGCTCGTCGATCAGCAGCTGGTGGAAGTCTTCCGGCGAACGACTGACCAGGTAAGGGACGATCACCAGACGGCCACCATGCAGCAGCGCACCGAAGATCTCCCACACCGAGAAGTCGAAGGCATAGGAGTGGAACAGGGTCCAGGTGTCGCTTTGATCGAAGCTGAACCATTGCTCGGTGGCGGCGAACAGGCGCTGCACGTTGTGATGGCTGAGCAAGGCGCCTTTCGGCTGCCCGGTCGAACCCGAGGTGTAGATGATGTAGGCCAGGTTGGCCAGGCTCATCTTCACCTGCGGATCGGCCTCGCTGTAACCGTCCAGTGCTTCATCCAGGTTCAGGATCGGACCGCTGAAGGCCGGCAACTGCAAATGCGGCTGGGTCAGCAGCAGGCTGATGCCGCTGTCCTGGATCATGTATTCCAGGCGCTGGGCCGGGTACATCGGATCGAGCGGCACATAGGCGCCGCCGGCCTTGAGGATCGCCAGCAGACCGACCACCAGTTCCAGCGAACGCTCGGTGGCCAGGCCCACGCGGCTTTCCGGGCCGACGCCGGCGGCGATCAGGCGATGGGCCAGGCGGTTGGCGCGGGCGTTGAGTTCGCCATAGCTCAGGCGCTGGTCCTCGTACACCAAGGCGATCGCCAGTGGCGTACGCGCCGCCTGTTCGGCGATCTGCTCGTGCAGGCAACGCTGGCTGTCATGGCTGACGGTAAGCGGATTGAGCGTGCGCAGATGCTCTTCACGGCGCGCACCGAGCATGTCCAGTTCGCCCAGCGGCGTAGTGGCGCTGGCATGCACCAGGCTGTGCAGCAGTTGTTCGAGGTTGAGCACCAGGGTGGCGATCTGGTTCTCGCTGAACATTTCGCGCAGGTAACGCAGGTGCAGGCGCAGCGAATCGTCGCACGTCACGATCAGGGTCAGCGGGAAGCTGCTCTGCTCATGGCTGCGCAGGCCGCTGAAGCGAACAGTGGAACCTTCGCTGGCATTCAGGGCGTCGGAGACCGGGTAGTTCTCGAACACCAGGTTGGTGTCGAACAGTGGCTGGCCGCTCAGACCGGCCCAGCGCTGCAGGTCCGCCAACGGCGTGTGCTCGTGCTCGCGCAAGGCCAGGTTGAGGTTCTGCAGACGTTCCAGCCACGCCTGCACACCCAGCTCGGCCGAAGGCTGGTCGATGATCGGCAAGGTATTGATGAATAGCCCGATCTGCTGCTCGATGCCGTTGAGCTCGGTCGGCCGCCCGGCCACCGTGGCGCCGAAGGCCACGCTGGATTTGCCGGTGTAGCGTTGCAACAGCAGCAACCAGGCGCCTTGCAGCACAGTGTTGAGGGTGACGCGTGCCTGGCGGGCGAACTGTTGCAACTGCAGGAACAGCGGCTCGCTGGCCTGATGCACCCAGTCGCCCTGCCCCTCGCCCTGGATCTGCGACGCCAGCGCCTCGGCCAGCTTCACCGGCTCGTCCAGCGGGCCAAGCTGCGCCTGCCAGAAGCTGCGGGCCGCCTCGCCATCGCGGCGTTGCAGCCAGGCCAGGTAATCACGGTAGCGACCACCGCTGCCCGCCACGGCATGGCCGTGGTAGTGCTGCAGCACTTCGCCCAGCAACTGTGCGTTGCTCCAGCCGTCCATCAGGATGTGGTGGTGGGTGTAGACCAGGTGATGCGTGTGCTCGCCGGTGCGCACCAGCAACAGGCGCAACAGGGCATCGCGCCCCAGGTCCAGGCCCTGCTTCTGCGCCTGTGCAAGCGCGACGAGCCCGGCTTCGTCCAGGCCAGGCGCCTCGATCAGTTCGAAGGCTACCGTGGCCTGCTTGCGCACCACTTGCAGCGGTTGTTCCAGCCCGTCCCAGACAAAACCGGTGCGCAGGATATCGTGTCGGTCGACCGCCGCCTGCCAGGCTTGCTGGAAGCGCTGCGGATCAAGACCGTGGATATCCACGCGCACCTGGTTGATGTAGTCGCCAGCGGCCTGTTCGTACAGCGAATGGAACAGCATGCCTTGCTGCATCGGCGACAGCGGATAGACATCGTCGATCGCCCGCGCCGGCAGCGGCAGTTTGTCCAGCAGCGGCTGGCTCAAGCGCGCCAGCGGGAAGTCCGAAGGCGATACACCACCCTGGGCCGGATCGCAGCAGTGCGCGACCAGTGCACGCAACTCGGCGGCATAGGCATCGGCCAGTTGCTGGATGGTCGCTTCGCTGAACATCTCGCGGCTGAAGGTCCAGCTCAGGGTCAGCTCGCCGCCATAGACCTGGCCGTTGATCGACAGCCAGTTGCCCAGCTGCGCCGCGCTGCCGATTTCCGAACCACGGGCCTCGCTGGCCGGGCGCAACAGGGCATTGCCGCCACCCTCGAAACTGGCATCGAACTGGCCCAGGTAGTTGAAGGTGATCCGTGGCGGTTGCAGGTCGCACAAGGCCGCCTGCTGGGCGGCGCTGCCCAGGTGACGCAGCACGCCATAACCGATGCCCTTGTTCGGCAACGCGCGCAGCTGTTCCTTGACCTGCAGGATCGAGCCGCGCAGGTCGTCGCCCACGCTCAGGCGCAGCGGGAACAGGCTGGTGAACCAGCCCACGGTACGGGTCAGGTCGATGTCGTCGAACAAGTCTTCGCGACCATGGCCTTCCAGTTGCAACAGGGTGTGCGGGCTGCCGGTCCATCGCCCGATGACCCGGGCCAGGGCGGTCAGCAGCAGGTCGTTGACCTGGGTGCGGTAGGCCGCCGGGGCCTCCTTGAGCAACTGGCGCGTGGCCTGGGCGTCAAGGTAGGTATCGACGCTGGCGGCATGGCATTTGTCCAGGGCGCCCTGGGGGTTGCAGTGCGGCCAGTCGATTGGCGAGACATCCAGCTGGGCGGTCCAGTAGGCCAGTTCGTCGGCCAACGCGCCTTCGCGGGCGTATTGTTGCAGACGTTCGGCCCAGGCTTTCACCGAGCTGGTGCGCGGCGGCAGTAGCGGCGCCTTGCCGGCGCAGGCCTGCTCGTAGGCGCTTTGCAGGTCTTCCAGCAGGATTCGCCACGACACGCCATCCACCGCCAGGTGGTGGACCACCAACAGCAAGCGCTGGCCACCGTCGACGAGGTTCATCAGCACCGCCCGCAGCAACGGGCCGCCGCCCAGGTCCAGGCTACGCTGGGCCCGTTCGCCTTCGGTTTCGATGCCTTGGGTATCGGTGACGCTGACCTGCCACAGCAAGTCGGTGGGGGCGACGGCATCGCTGTAGCAACCACGCCAGCCATCGACCGTTTCATTGAAGCGCAGGCGCAGGGCGTCGTGGTGGTTCCACAGGGCGGCCAGGGCGGTTTGCAGCGCCGCCACCTGCAGGGCTTCACGCGGCTGCAGCAGCACCGACTGGTTGTAGTGATGCCGGGTGGCAACCACGTCCTGGAAGAACTGCTGCTGGATCGGCAGCAGGATCAGCTCGCCCTCGGCCGCAGCCTGGACGAGTTGCGGCGCTTCGCCGGTCTGTGCCACTGATGCCAGGCCTTGCACGGTCTGGTGCTGGAACAGGTCCTTGGGGGTGAAGCGGATGCCGGCCTGGCGGGCACGGCTGACCACCTGGATGGAGACGATGGAGTCGCCGCCCAGTTCGAAGAAGTTGTCGTTGACGCCGACCTGCTCGACGCCCAGCACTTCCTGCCAGATCACCGCCAGTTGCTGTTCGATCTCGCCGACCGGCGCCACATAGGCTTGCTGCGCCTGCGCTGCATCCGGACGCGGCAGGGCCTTGCGGTCGAGCTTGCCGTTGGCGGTCAGGGGCAGCACGTCGAGGAACTGCCAGTGCGCCGGGACCATGTAGTCCGGCAGGTCGGCCTTGAGTTGCGTTTGCAGGATTTCACGTAGACCGTCCTGCCCCACCGCCGGCACCACATAGGCCAACAGGCGGCCATCCTCGGCCAGCACCACCGCTTCGCGGACCTGCGCCATGGCTTGCAGACGGGCTTCGATCTCGCCCAGTTCGATACGGAAGCCGCGGATCTTCACCTGCTGGTCCATGCGCCCGATGTATTCCACCGCGCCATCGGCGCAGTAGCGCGCCAGGTCGCCGGTGCGGTACAGGCGACCGCCATGGCCGCCGAACGGGTCGGGGATGAAGCGTGCCCCGCTGAGGTCGCCCCGGTTCAGGTAACCCCGGGCCAGGCCGTCGCGGCCGACGTACAGCTCGCCGACGCAACCCGCCGGCACCGGGTTCAGCTCGGCATCCAGCACATACCAGGACAGGTCGGGGATCGGCAGGCCGATGGGGCTGGCCGCACCATTGTCGAGGTCGGCCCAGGACAGCGGGCGATAGGTCACATGCACCGTGGTTTCGGTGATGCCGTACATATTGATCAGTCGCGTCGGCGCATCGCCGAAGCGTTCGAACCAGGGCCGCAGGCCCTGCACCTCCAGCGCTTCGCCACCGAAGACCACGGCGCGCAGGCTGTGTTCACGCGAGTCGGCACAGGCCACATGCATCAACTGACGGAACGCCGACGGTGTCTGGTTGAGCACCGTGACCTGCTCGTCGATCAGCAGCTGGTGGAAGTCTTCCGGCGAACGGCTGACCAGGTAAGGGACGATCACCAGACGGCCACCATGCAGCAGCGCGCCGAAGATCTCCCATACCGAGAAGTCGAAGGCATAGGAGTGGAACAGGGTCCAGGTATCACCTTGATCGAAGCTGAACCACTGCTCGGTGGCGGCGAACAGGCGCTGCACGTTGTGATGGCTGAGCAAGGCGCCTTTCGGCTGCCCGGTCGAACCCGAGGTGTAGATGATGTAGGCCAGGTTGGCCGGGCTCATCTTCACCTGCGGATCGGCCTCGCTGTAGCCGTCCAGTGCTTCATCCAGGTTCAGGATCGGCCCCGAGAACGCTGGCAATTGCAGATGCGGCTGGGTCAGCAACAGGCTGATGCCGCTGTCCTGGATCATGTATTCCAGACGCTGGGCCGGGTACATCGGATCGAGCGGCACATAGGCGCCGCCGGCCTTGAGGATCGCCAGCAGACCGACCACCAGTTCCAGCGAACGCTCGGCGGCCAGGCCCACGCGGCTTTCCGGGCCGACGCCGGCGGCGATCAGGCGATGGGCCAGGCGGTTGGCGCGGGCGTTGAGCTCGCCGTAGCTCAGGCGCTGGTCCTCGTACACCAGGGCGATCGCCAATGGCGTGCGCGCCGCCTGTTCAGCGATCTGCTCGTGCAGGCAACGCTGGCTGTCATGGCTGACGGTAAGCGGATTCAGCCGCTGGACAATCGCCTGGCGCTCCTGCCCGGACAACAACGGCAGCTCGCCGATGCGGCACGCAGGCTCGGCGACGATGGCGCGCAGCAGGCCCTGCCAGTGTTCCAGCATGCGTTCGATGGTGTCGCCGTCGAACACATCGGTGGCGTAGATAAACGAGGCCTGCAACGAAGCCTCGGCCTCGACGATATCCAGGCTCAGGTCGAACTGTGCCGAGCGGTTCTGCCATTCCTGCCCTTCGATCCGCAGGCCCGAGAAGCTGCGGCCGCTGGCGCCACCGGCCTGGTCATGCTGGTAATTGAACATGACCTGGAACAACGGGTTGTGGCGGGTACTGCGTTCCGGCTGCAAGGCGTCGACCAGCAGGTCGAACGGCAGGTCCTGGTAGCGCTGGGCATCGGTGGCGGTCTTGCCCATCTGCGCCAGCAGTGTGCTGAAATTCGTCTGGGCATCGAAGCGCCCGCACAGGATCTGGGTGTTGACGAAGAAACCGACCAGCCCCTGAGTTTCCACCCGGTTACGGTTGGCAAAGGGCACACCGACGCGAATCTCGTCCTGGCCGCTGTAGCGATGCAGGAGCGTCTGCAACGTTGCCATCATCAGCACGAACAGGCTCACGCCCTGGCGCTGCGCCAGTTGCCGAAGCCCGGCCAGCAGTTCAGGCGCAAGCTGCAGCGTGCGGCTGTCGCCCAGGCCTTCGCGGGTCAGTGGCCGGGGGCGGTCGAAGGGCAGCTCCAGCACCGGCTGCTCGCCCCCCAGTTGCTCGCACCAGTACGCCAGCTGGCGCTGCTGTTCGCCGGCTTCCATCCAGCTGCGCTGCCAGAGGGCATAGTCGCCGTACTGGATCGGCAGCGCCGCCAGACGGGCGACCTGCCCTGCGCAACGCGCCTCGTAGCAGGCGCTCAGTTCTCGCACCAGCACCGGCATCGAGGCGCCATCGGCAACGATGTGATGCACCGTCAACACCAGCAGGTGCTCCTCTGCCCCCAGGGTGCGCAGGTGCACCCGCAGCAACGGACCGGTTTGCAGATCGAACAACCGCCGGGTCTGCGCTTCGACGAAGGCCTGTGTTTCATCGGCATCGGCAAAGCCGCCCTCGCTGCGCTCGATCGAAAGCGTAAGGCGCTCCTCGATCACCTGTTGCGCGCGCCCCTGGTCTTCGACAAAGCGGGTGCGCAACGCATCGTGGCGGGCGACCAGGTCATTGAAGGCTGCCTGCATCGCATCGATGTCGAGCGGCCCGTGCAGGCGCAGGGCAACCGGAATGTGGTAGGCCACGCTTGAGGGCTCGTACTTCCACAAGAACCATTGCCGCTGTTGCGCATAAGACAGTGGCAGGCACCGCGCCCCTTCACTGACCGCCGGGATCGGCAGCTGCGCCAGGCTCA
This sequence comes from Pseudomonas sp. NPDC090755, assembly GCF_044769005.1. Taxonomy (NCBI): domain Bacteria; kingdom Pseudomonadati; phylum Pseudomonadota; class Gammaproteobacteria; order Pseudomonadales; family Pseudomonadaceae; genus Pseudomonas; species Pseudomonas sp. NPDC090755. The sequence continues at coordinate 10,976 of NZ_JBIVXC010000023.1, forward strand.
TGCCCTTGGCCGCGAGCTTTTCCAGGAAGGCCTTGCGCTGTGCCAGTGGCAAGCGGACGAAGCGTTGGACCAGGGCCAGTTGTTCTTCATTGCGCATGTTCAGATCGTCTCCAATTCCGAGAGGAAGTCGTGCAGTTCGTTGAGATCGCTCTCGCAACCCAGACTCAGATAAGGGACGGTTGACGCTACGTAGTCTTTAAGCGATTCGGCCTTGAACAGCAGGTCCAGCGGCACGCTGACGCCCAGCTCGGTCTCCACCCGGGCAGTCACCTGGGTGGCCAGCAAGGAATGGCCGCCCAGCTCGAAGAAGTGATCGTCCAGCCCCACCTGTTCCAGCTGCAGGACGTCCTGCCAGATCTGCGCAATCTGCTGCTCCAGTTCCGACTGCGGCGCTACATAAGGGCGCCCGGACGCGACCGGCTCGGGCAGCGGCAAGGCCTTGCGGTCGAGCTTGCCGTTGGGCGACAGCGGCAATTGTCCAAGCCAGGTGAAGCTGGCCGGCACCATGTAGTCCGGCAGCGTCTTGCCCAGCGCCTGGCGAACCTGCTGGCGCGCCTGCCGGGCCGCTTGCTCGTCGGCAGGAAGCGCGGCATCCACCGCCACCAGGTAGGCATGCAACTGTTGCCCCTGGGCGCCGGCGCTGGCGATCACCGCCGCCTCGGCCACGTCGGGCAACTGTTGCAGGCGTGCTTCGATCTCGCCGGTCTCGACCCGGAAGCCACGGATCTTCACCTGGTTGTCCAGGCGCCCGAGGTATTCCAGGTTGCCGCACGGCAGCTCGCGCACCAGGTCGCCACTGCGGTACAGGCGCCCGCCTTGCGGGTCGAACGGGTCGCAGACGAAGCGGTCGGCGGTCAGGCCCGGACGCTGCAGGTAGCCCAGGGCAACACCCTCGCCGCCCAGGTACAGCTCGCCCGGCATGCCCTTGGCCACCGGATTCAGGCAGGCATCGAGCACATAACCGCTGCGCTGGCCGATGCGCTTGCCGATCGGCGCGTAGGCGGTGGGGCAATTGTCTTCGCGGCCGGCTTTCCAGATCAGCGGCGTGACCACGGTTTCGGTCGGGCCGTAGCCGTTGATCATGTACTGCGGGTCCAGCGCCCGGCGAACCAGGTCGAAACTGGCCCGGGGTACCGCATCGCCACCGAAGCACAGGACCCGCAGGCGCTGGGGACGCCCCTGCTGCAGCGCGCACTCGGCCAGCTGGTGCAGGTACAGCGGCGGAAACGCCGCCACGCTGACGCCGTGGCGCTTCATGGCCTCCAGCGTCTGGCTTGGGGTCCACAGGCTGTCGTCGCGAATCAGCAGGCTGGCGCCGCTGGTCAAGGCGGTCAGCCAGCGCTCATGGGCACCGTCGAAGGCAAAGGACAAGAAGTGCAGTTCGCAGTCGTCCTCACGCATTTCGTAGCGCTCGGCGATCGCCTGGCAATGCATGCTCAAGGGGCCGTGGCTGACGCACACGCCCTTGGGCTGGCCGGTGGAGCCGGAGGTGTAGATCACGTAGGCCAGGTCCTGTTCTTCGACCGTCACGGCAGGCGCCTGATCCGGCAGCGCCTGCAGCGTGGCGGCCAGCTCATCGAGCAACAGCACCTGCACCCGCGCCGGACAGCTCAGTTGCGATGCCAGTTCGCGCTGGCTCAGCAGCAGGGTCATGCCGCTGTCCTCGACCATGTAGGCCAGGCGCTCGGCGGGGTAGCTGGCGTCCATCGGCACATAGGCGGCGCCGGTCTTGATGATCGCCAGCAAGGCGATCGGCACCTCGACGCCACGGGCCAGGGCCACCCCGACCTTGACCCCGCGCCCTACCCCCAGGCCCGACAAGTAGCGGGCCAGGCGGTTGGAGGCCTGCTCCAGCTCGGCAAAGCTCACGTGCCGCTCACCGGCGATCAGGGCCGTTGCCTGCGGTCGCTGGCGAGCATGGGCGGCGATCATGCCGGGCAACGAGCGGTTGCCGGGGTACTGCCCCGGGCAGTCACTGCCAGCGTGCAGACGCTCGGCCTGTTGCGTGCCATCGAGCAGTTGCAACTCACCCACCGGCAACGCCAGCGAAGCCTCGGCGATCTGCTGCAACAAGCCCAGCAGGTACTGGCTCAGGCAGGCCACCTGCTGGTCGTCGAAGGCTTCGCGCAGGTAGCTGTAGTGAATGCTCAAGCGGCCATCCAGGGCCACGGCCAGGGTCAATGGATAGTGAGTCTGCTCGTGGTTGACCGGCAGGCCGAACTGCAAATCGCTCGTCGCACTGCCCTGCAGGGCTTCGGCCAACGGGTAGTTCTCGAACACCAGGATGCTGTCGAACAAGGCATCGCCACCCTGCCCGGCCCAGGACTGGATCTCGTACAAGGGGGTGTGCTCATGCTCGCGCAGGGTCAGGTTGAGCGCCTGCAGCTCACTCAGCCAGGCGCCCAGGGCCTGCTGCGGGCGCGGCTCGGCGATCAGCGGCAAGGTGTTGATGAACAGCCCCACCTGTTCCTCGATGCCCGGCAGATCACCAGGACGCCCGGCCACCGTGGCACCGAGCGCCACGGCCGGCTGGTCGGTGCAACGTTGCAGCAGCACCAGCCAGGCGGCCTGGACCAGGGTATTGACCGTGACCTTGGCCTGGCGCGCCGCCAGCACCAGGCGCGCCGTGGCCTGTTCATCCAGATGGCTGCGCAGGTCGCCATGGCCATAGGCCTGCGTGCCGCTGTCGCGGGCCAGGCCCTGCAGCGCCTGGGACAGACGCGTCGGTGCTGGCAGGCGCGCCAGCTGCCCTTGCCAGAACTGCCGATCGCCCTGCACATCACGGGCCTGCAACCACTGGATGTAGTCGCGGTAGCTGCCCGGTGCGCTGGCGATGGCCTGGCCGCGATAGCGCGCCAGTACCTCGCCGATCAAGCGGGCGTTGCTCCAGCCGTCGAGCAGGATGTGGTGGTTGGTGTAGATCAGGCGATAGCTGTCCTCGGCCACCTGCACCAGGACCAGGCGCAGCAATGGCGCCTGGCTCAGCTCGAACGGCCGCTCGCGCTCCTGCTGCTCCAGCGTTGCCAGCGCCTGCGCCACACCCGGACGGCCACGCCAGTCATGGCGAGTGATGTGCAAGGGCACATCGCGCTGCACCAACTGCAACGGCTGGCGCATTTCGCCTTGCCAGATGAACCCGCTGCGCAGGATCGGGTGGGCCTGCAAGGCAGACTGCCAGGCCTGCTCGAAGCGCTCGACGTCCAGCCCCTTAATGTCCACGCACGTCTGGTTGATGTAATCGCCCTGGGTCTGGCCGTAGCGGGCATGGAACAACAAGCCCTGCTGCAGCGGCGACAGCGGATAGAGGTCTTCGATGTCGCGCGCGGCCACCGGCAGGCGGTCGAGTTCGACCTGGGTCAGGCCGGCCAGCGGGAAATCCGAAGGCGTGACACCGCCTGCACGGCTGTCCAGGCAATCGCCGATCAGCGCCTGGAGCTCGTCGATATAGGCTGCTGACAGCGATTCGATGAACGCCGGTTCGAACATCGCGGTACTGAAGGTCCAGTTCAGGGTCAACTGGCCGCCATAGACCTGACCATCAATGCTCAACCAGTTGCCCAGCGGCGCCTGTTCGCTCATGGTCGGGCCGAAGGCATCGTTGCAGGGCACGAACAGGGCGCCCTCGTCGGCCTGGAAACTGCCATCGAACTGGCCCAGGTAGTTGAAGGTGATGCGCGGCACCGGCAAGGCCGCCAAGGCGTGTTGCACAGCCTCCTCGCCGAGGTAGCGAAGCACGCCGAAACTCAAGCCCCGATGGGGAATGGCGCGCAGCTGCTCCTTGATCTGCTTGAGGCTGTCCACCCGGCCTGCGGCAACGCTCAGGCGCACCGGGAACAGGCTGGTGAACCAGCCCAGGGTACGGCTCGGGTCGAGGTCGTCGAACATCCCTTCGCGGCCGTGGCCCTCCAGTTCGAGCAGGACCTCGGGGCGCCCGGTCCAGTCAGCGACCACCCGGGCCAGGGCCGTCAGCAGCAGGTCGTTGACCTGGGTGCGGTAAGCCGCCGGGGCCTGCTGCAGCAACTGGCGGGTGCGTTCGCCGTCGAGCTGGACCTTGATGCTGCAGGCATCGCGGCTCAGGCAAGGCACCTGGGGATTGGCGACCGGCAAGCTGCCATCGACCCCGGCCAACAGTGCCTGCCACTGCGCCGCGGTATCGGCCCACGCAGGGCTGCGCGCCTGCTCGGCCAGGCGCCGGGCCCACCGTTGCGTCGAGGTGGTCCTGGCCGGCAGTTGCGCCGGCTGACCTGCACACAACTGGCTGTACACGCTTTGCAGGTCTTCGAGCAGCACCCGCCACGACACGCCATCGATCACCAGGTGGTGCACGGTCAGCAGCACGCGTTGCGAGCCGTCCGCGCCGTCGATCAACAGGCCGCGCAGCAGCGGGCCGTGCTCCAGGTCAAGGCTGCGCTGGGCGTGCTCGCACAGGGCTTGCACCGACTCGCCTTCAGCCACGCTGGCGCGCCACAACAGCGTGTGCCGGGGTGCCTGCAGGTCGGCAATCTGCGCCTGCCAGCCGGACGCTCCCTGGCTGAAGCGGCTGCGCAGGCTGTCGTGGTGCTCCACCAGGGTTTGCAGGGCCTGCTCCAGCCACTGGGCGTCAAGCGACGACGTGGCGTTCAGGAGAATGGTCTGGTTCCAGTGATGACGCTCGGGGATGGCTTCGGCGAAAAAGCGCTGCTGCGCCGGCTGCAACACTTGCTCGCCACTGACCGGTCCCTGGTCGATCCCGGCGGTCCGTTCACCGCGCCGGGCGATGCGCGCCAGCTCCCGCACGGTCTGGTGCTTGAACAGGTCCGCCGGGGAAAACTGAATGCCCAGCTGGCGGGCACGACTGACCACCTGGATGGAGATGATCGAGTCACCGCCCAGTTCGAAGAAGTTCTCCGTCACGCCGACTTGAGGCACGCGCAACACCTGCGCCCACAGCTCGGCGATATCGCGCTCCAGGTCATTGCCCGGGGCCTGGTACTGTGGCACGACGTCCTGCTCGTCCACTGGCGGCAAGGCGTTGCGGTCGAGCTTGCCGTTGAGGGTCAGCGGCAGTTGCGCAAGAAGCAGGATGCGCCGTGGCACCATGTGCTCGGGCAGGCGTTCACGCAACAGCGCTTGCAATTCGCTTGGGTCCAGCTCGATACCCGCAACATAGCCGACCAGGCGGGCACCAGACGGCCCCGGCTGGGCGAGCACCGCCGCTTCGCGGACACCGGGCAGCGCCAGCAGGGCCGCTTCGATCTCGCCCGGTTCGATACGAAACCCTCGAATCTTCAATTGCTCATCCACGCGCCCGGCGAACACCACCCGGCCATCGTCCAGGTACCGTCCGGCATCGCCCGTACGGTACAGACGCGCACCGGCTGCACCGAACGGATCGGGCACGAAGCGCTCGGCCGTGAGGCCAGGTTGCTGCAGATAGCCGCGCGCCAGCCCCAGGCCACCGATCAGCAATTGACCCCGTACGCCCTCCGGCACCCGGTTCAACTCATCATCGACCAGCCAGGCGCTACGCTGCCCCACCGCCCGGCCGATGGCAGGCTTGCCGCCCTGTCCGGTACCCGCCCGGTAATGCTCGATCAAGGGGCTGATCACCGCTTCCGTCGGCCCATAGGCATTGAACAGGCGCTCGAAACGGACATGGCGCAGGCCCTGGATCAGTTGCTCGTCCCAGGCCTCGCCACCCAGCACGCAGGTGCGCACCGCGACCTGCCGGCCACTGGCGCCCAGGGCCTGGTCGAACTGGCCGAGGTAGGCCGGCGGCAGGTCGACCAGGTCGATGCGATGGCGTTGCAACTGGTCGGCCAGCTCATCGCCGCTCCACTGCGCCACCTCGCCCAGCAGCAGCCGGGCGCCGCTGATCAGGGCCATGAAGATCTGCTCGGCTGCGGCGTCGAAACTGGCCGAGGCGAACTGCAGCACGCCATCGCCGGCGCCGACCCCATACAAGGCTGCCGCCGCCTGGCAATGCATGGCCAGGGCGCCCTGGCTGACCGCCACGCCTTTGGGCAGGCCGGTGGAGCCGGAGGTATAGATGACATAGGCGAGGTTTTGCGGCTGCACCGCTACCGGCCTGAACACAGCGTTTTCCGGCGCACACAGCGGGCTCAGGCGGACCGTCGGGAGGGCTTGCATCCAGGGTGCCGGGTTGTCGCAAAGCAGTACCGCAAGACCGCTGTCATTGACCATGTGTTGCAGGCGTTCGGCCGGGTAGGCCGGGTCCAGCGGCACGTAGGCGGCGCCTGCCTTGTGTACCGCCAACAAGGCGACCATCAGCTCGAAACCACGCGGCGCGCAGATACCGACCAGCGTTTCCGGCCCTGCGCCCAGGCCTTGCAGGTGCGCGGCCAGGTGCTCGACGCGCTGACGGAGCTCGCCGTAGCTTAGGGTCTGCTCGCCAAGGATCAGCGCAACCTCGATCGGCATCATGGCCGCACGCGATTCGAACAGGTCGATGACACTGGCCGTGGTCGCAGGCCTCGACGCCTGCGCGCACAGCGCTTGCTGCTCACGGGCATCGAGCATCGGCAGTTCCGCCACGTGCGTGGCCGGGGCACTGATCAGGGCCTGGAGCAGGTTCAGCCAGTGGCCGAGCATCTGCTCGATGCGCTTGCGCTCGAACAGGTCGGCGGCATACAGCATCGAGACCTGGATTCCGTCGCGGGTCTCCAGGGTTTCCAGGGTCAGGTCGAACTGGGCGGTGATGCCCTCGAGCGGCAGCTCCTGGGCGACCACCCCTTCCAGGCTGTTGCCGCCCACCTCGCCCTCGCGGCTGGAGAGGTGGTTGTACATGACCTGGAACAACGGGTTGTGGTCGGCCAGGCGCTGGGGGTTGAGGGCTTCGACCAGCTTGTCGAACGGCAGGTCCTGATGGGCCTGGGCCGCCAACACCCGGTCACGCACCTGGCTCAGGTGCTCGAGGGCCGGCATGCGTGGGTCGATCTGCAGGCGCAGCACCAGGGTATTGACGAAGAAGCCGATCAGGCCTTCGACCTCTTCACAGTTGCGGTTGCTGACCGGCACGCCGATGCGCAGGTCCGACTGGCCGCTGTAGCGTTGCAGCAGCAGGCCGAACACCCCCAGGAACAGCTGGAACTGGGTCATGTTGTGTTCGGCCAGGAAGCGGCGCAGCTGCGTTTCGAGGTCATCCGGCAGGCGCAGGTCCAGGCGCCCCTCGCGCAGCACCGCGCCGGGCACACGCGGGTGGTCCAGGGGCAGTTCCAACAGCGCTTGCTCACCGCCCAGCTGGGCGGTCCAGTAGTCCAGCTGACGCTGCATTTCACCCTCGGCCAGCCACTGCCGCTGCCACTGGGCGTAGTCGGCATAATGCACCGCCAGCGGCGCCTGCTCCGCCACCCGTCCCTGGCAAAGCGCCTGGTAGTGGCTGACGAATTCGCGGGCCATGACATCCATCGACCAGCCATCGCAGACAATGTGGTGCAGGGTCAGCACCAGCACATGTTCGTCCTCGGCGCAGTGCAGCAGCTTGACCCGCAGCAGCGGCCCGTTGTCGAGGTCGAACAGGCGCTGGGTTTCCTCGATCGCGCGCTGGCGCACCAGGCCCTCGTCGGCCCAGCCGTTGGCATGGCGCAGCGATTCGATCTCCAGGGCGACCCTTGCTGCCGGGTGAATGACCTGCAGCAAGGTGTCGCCCTCCAGGCGGAAGGTGGTGCGCAGGGGTTCGTGGCGAGCCACCAGCGCATCGAACGCCCCCTGCACCGCCGCCAGGTTCAGGTCGCCGCGCAGGCGCACCACAATGGGCGTGTTGTAGGCCGGGTTGTGCGGGTTGAGGGTCCAGAACAGCCATTGCCGGTACTGGGCGTGGGACGCCGGCAGGTCGGCAGCGCGATCCAGTGCCTGGATCTGCTGGCGTCCGCTGCCCGGCGCCAGTTGTTCAACGGCGACGCACCACTGGCCGAAGCTTTCGCTTTCGAACAGGCTGCGCAGCGGCACCTCTAGCGCCAGGCGGCTGCGCAGGCGGGCGATGACCCGGGTCGCCAGCAGCGAGTGGCCACCGAGGGCGAAGAAGTTGTCGTCCAGCCCGACCCGCTCCACCTTCAGCACATCGCGCCAGACGTCGGCCAGGCGGATCTGCAGCTCAGTGTGCGGCGCCTGGAACGCGCCGCCGGCCAGGGCGGTCGGCTGCGGCAGGGCCTGGACATCGAGCTTGCCATTGAGGGTCAGCGGCAACGCCGGCAGGCTCAGCAACTGGGCCGGGATCATGTACTCCGGCAGGCTCAGGGCCAGTTGCTGGCGCAGCGCGGCCAGCGCCGTGGTCGCGGGTTGATCGCCGTCGAGCACCAACCAGGCCACCAGCTGTGCCGACGCCCCGCTACCGGCCACCCGTACCACGGCTTCACGCACCTGGGGTTGGGCCTGCAAACTGGCGGCGATTTCGCCCAGCTCGACGCGAAAGCCGCGGATCTTGACCTGATGATCGCTTCGCCCGACGTAGTCGATCACCCCCTCGGCATCGCGGCGCACCAGGTCGGCGCTGCGGTAGGCACGGCTGCCCGGCGCACCGTAGGGGTCGGGCACGAAGCGCTCGGCGGTCAGCCCCGGACGGTCCAGGTAGCCACGGGCCACGCCTGCCCCGCCCAGGTACAGCTCGCCAGGCACCGAGGCCGGCACCGGCATCAGGGCATCATCCAGCACGCTCAAGGCGACATTGGCCAGGGGCCGGCCCAGGGCCAGTCGCTGGCCTTCGGCGGTTAAACGCGCATCGTGGGTCAGCACACCCACGGTGGTTTCGGTCGGGCCATAGTGGTTGAAAATCCGGCAGTCACCGGCCACCTCGCGCAGGCGTTGCAGCAGCGTCGCCGAACAGGCTTCGCCCCCCAGTACCAGGGTGTGCCGGGGCATGGCCCGGGGGTCGGCATGCTCGCCGAGCAAGGCGTCCATGTGCGAGGGCACGATCTTCAGCACATCGACGGCGTGCTCGCTCATGTAGGCGGCGAAGCACTCGGCGTCCAGCGCCGTGTCACGATCGATCACATGCAGGGTGCGCCCGGCGCACAGGGCCGTGAACAGCGTGGTGTGGCCGAGGTCCGCCGACAGGGTCGAGACGATCGCAAGGCTGCGCACCTGCTCCAGCGGCAGCACTTGGGCGACACCCTGCACGTAGTTGGCCAGGGCGCCATGGCTGATCATCACGCCCTTGGGCCGCCCGGTGGAACCGGAGGTGTAGATCACATAGGCCAGGTGCTCGGGCAGTACCCGGACCTGCGGCTCGCTGTCCGGCCAGTCGGCGTGGTCCTGGTCGAGCAGCAGCACCTCCAGCGACTCGCAGCCGGGCAATTGCGCCAACAGGTGCGACTGGGTCAGCAGGTGGCCGATGCCGCTGTCCTCGATCATGTACTGCAGGCGCTCGCGTGGCAGCTCCGGGTCCAGCGGCACGTAGGCGGCGCCGGCCTTGAGCACGGCCAGCAGGCCGACGATCATCTGCGCGCTGCGCTCGACGGCGATGCCCACCCGGGTTTCCGGACCGCAACCGGACGCCAGCAGGCGCTGCGCCAGGCGATTGGCCTGGCGCTGAAGCTGCTCGTCGCCGAGCGCTTCACCGGCACAGATGACCGCCGGATCCGGGGTGTCGACGCGCTGGCGCAGCAGGTCGAGCACGGTTGCGCCGGCAAATGCCTGTGGCGCCGGCCGGGTATCGGCAAGGCAGGCTGCGTGCTCCTGGGCGCCCAGCATCGGCAAGGCGTCGAGCCGGGTGTCGTCCCCGGCACACAGCGCCTGCAGCAGGTTTTCCCAGTGCCGGCGCAGGTGCGCGATGCTGGCCGGTTCGAACAAGGCCTGGCAGTAGTTGAACGCCGCGTGCACCTGCCCACCGCGCTCGTAAGTGTCCAGGCCGAGATCGAACGGCGAGGTCCGCGAGCGCCAGGACAGCGGGCAGATCTCAAGCCCCGTGGCCATCTTCAGCGCCTGCAGCTGGCCGCCTTCGGCCTGGTGGTTGTAGAGCACCTGGAACAGCGGATTGACCCCGGCGCGGCGCTCCACCTGCAGCGCTTCCACCAGCCGCTCGAACGGCAACTCCTGATGGGCCTGGGCACCCAGGGCCGCCTCGCGAACCTGGGCCAGCAGGTCGGCCACGCTCATCTGCGGCTCGATCTGGCTGCGCACCACCAGGGTGTTGACGAAAAAGCCGATCAAGCCCTCGGTCTCGACCCGGTTGCGGTTGGCGATCGGCATGCCCACGCGGATATCGCGCAACTGGCTGTAGCGTTGCAACAGCAGCTGGAATCCGGCCAGCAGCACCATCGACAGGGTCAGCCCGTGCCGGGTAGCCAGGGCATTGAGGCGCTGCACCAGCGGCGGCTCCAGCATCCACTCCAGGCGTCCGGCGCGACGGTCCTGCACGGCGCTGCGCGGGTGATCCAGCGGCAGTTCCAGCAGCGGGTGCTCATCGCCCAGCTGCGCTTGCCAGTAGGCCAGTTGCCGCGCCTGCTCGCCGGCTTCCAGCCAGCGCCGTTGCCACAGGCCGTAGTCGGCATATTCGATGGACAGCGCCGGCAGGTCGGCCGCTCGCCCCTGGCAATGGGCTTCATAACAGCGACTGAAGGCCTCGAGCATGACGCCCATCGACCAGCCGTCGGCAACGATATGGTGCACCGTCAGCAGCAGCACATGGTGCTCGTCGGCCAGGCGCAGCAGGCGTACGCGCAGCAGCGGCCCCTTTTCCAGGTCGAAGGGCCGCGCCGATTCGGCCTCCACCTCCCGGGCCAGGGCGGCATCATCGAGCAGCCGTTCACCGCAGTCCTCATGACTGACCTGCGGCAGTTGCGCGGCTGGTTTACACAGCACGCGACCGTCCTCGTCCTGCTCGAACACGCAGCGCAAGGTGGCATGGCGTTCGACCAGGCTGGCGATGGCCGCATCCACCGCTGCGGGCTGCAACGGGCCGAGCAGGCGTGCGGCGCTGGGGATGTTGTAGCTGCTGCCACGCGGGTCCAGGCGCCAGAGGAACCACATGCGCTGCTGGGCGTAGGACAACTCCTCACGCCCCGGCGCATCCACTGCCGAAGCGATCGGGAACTGCGAAAAATCCAGCCCTTCGGCACTCAGGGTGTCTAGGAAGACCTTGCGTTTCTCCAGGGGCAACTCGAGGAAACGGCGGGCGAGTTTCAGGGATTTTTCGGCATTCATGGGTGTTCATCCGGGCACGTGGGCGTGGAGCGAAGGCTCAGCTATCCCCGTAAAACGGACGAAACATTTGGAAAATTAACCAGGGTGCGGCGGGCAGAACAACCTTTGTAAAAATTAGAAACATTCTCTTTCAAATAAATGGACGGGTTTTGCCCTGCTCATTCGTCCTTACTAATGACGAGTAGCTTGCCGACCCGGTGGGGCTGCCGACCGCCCACCCACAAAAGACAGGCTCATGTCGAAAAAGTCACGCTCAAAAATCTGGTTCCTGGTCCACAGTTGGCTTGCCTTGCCGATCTGGTTCTTCGTACTGATCGTGTGCGTCACCGGCACCCTGGCGGTGGTCAGCCAGGAGATCGTCTGGCTGGCGAACCCGGATGTACGCGCCAGCAAACCGACCGACGAGGCCCAGCGGCTGAGCTACCAGCAAGTACTCGACGCCCTGCGCAAGGCCGAACCGGACATGGCGGTGAACTTTCTCAGCCAGCCGGACGGTTCGCATTTCGCCCTGACCGCATCGGTGACCTTCGCCGATGGCAGCGCACCGACGCTCTACGTCAACCCCTACACCGGGGCGATCCAGGGCCGAATGCCGTCGTTCAACTTCGAGGCCTTCACCCGTGCCCTGCATGGCTGGTGGCTGGTGCCCTTCACCAATGGCTACAGCTGGGGCTGGTACCTGGTGTCGCTGCTCGGCCTGCCGATGCTGGCCTCGCTGGTCACCGGGCTTGTGGTCTACAAACGTTTCTGGAAAGGCTTTTTCAAGCCGACCTTGCGCTTGAACCATGGCGCGCGGATCTTCTGGGGCGACTTCCACCGCTTGAGCGGGATCTGGTCGATCTGGTTCATCGCGGTGATTTCCATCACCGGCACCTGGTTCCTGATCCAGGCGATCCTGGCCGACAACCACGTCACCCTTTCCACCGAGCCGGTGGTCCCGGTGATCGCCCGCGAAGACGTGCCGCGCACCGAGTCCGGGGCGCCGGCGCCGCGCATCAGCGTCGATGAGGCCATCCGCATCGCCAGCGAGCAGATCCCCGGGCTGGACGTGAGCTTCCTGGTGATGCCCGGCAACGCCTATGCCCACCTGTACCTGGGCGGGCGCGGCTGGTACCCGCTGATGTTCCAGACGGTCAACGTCAACCCGTACAACAGCAAGATCGAGTCGCAGTTCCTGATCCAGGACCGCTCGACCCTGGAGTTCGTCACCGAATCCATGCGTCCGCTGCACACCGGCGACTTCGGCGGCCTGGCCATCAAACTGATCTGGGCCTTCTTCGGCCTGGTGCTGTCGATGATGGTGCTCAGCGGTCTGTTGATCTGGACCAAGCGTACCGCCCAGGCCACCGCCGCCGCGCTCAAGCGCAGCGAGCGCGCACCGCGCAAGAACACGCCCGCCGTCACCGACACCGTCACGGAGGCCAGCCTGTGAGCAAAGCAGCCGCCGCACCCGCTACACCGCTGAAACAGTTCTGGCTCAAGTGGCGCTTCCACTTGAATATCCTGTTACTGCTGATTCCCCTGGGCTTCATGCCCAAGTACTTTGCCGACGCGGCGATGGCGCGCGGTGACAGCGGCCTGGGCGAACGGGAAATCGGCGAGTTCCAGGTAGGCCCCTGGAGCCTGCGCCTGGCCGAGTTGCGCGAAGACGCACCGCGCGCCGACGGCCCAGCCGGTTACTTCAAGGCCTTCAACGCAGCGCTTTGCCAGACCTGCATCAGCGGGGTCAAGGCCGCCTACCTGCGCATCGGCAAGCCACGCAGCCTGCGCGCCGCCGGCACCATCTTCTTCGGCCCGCCCTACCGCATGGGCACCAACCTGCCCATCCCGGCCAGGACCCGCGCCGACGCCGAGATCTGGATCACCCTCGAAGGCTGGGACGGCAGCCTGCACCAGGCCGCCATACCGCTGGCCAAGGCCTCGCCGGCCACGGTCGCCTGGCTGAACAAACAAGGAGGCAAGTAATGACGTTCACTGCCCGCAGGCTGCTCCTGCCCCTGCTGTTGCTCGGCGCCGCAGGCCCGGCCCTGGCCCACAACCCGATGTGCGAATGCAAGCCCGTGGACGGCGAGCAGATCGAGTGCACCGGCGGCTTTTCCGATGGCAGCGGCGCGCCGGGGGTGACCCTCGATGTGATCGGCTACAACGAGGAAATCCTGGTGCCCGGCAAGCTGGGCGAGGATTCCAGGCTGACCTTCAAGCGCCCGGCGGGCGAGTTCTATGTGCTGTTCGATGCCGGCCCCGGGCATGTCGTCGAAATCGACCACGCCGACATCGGTGAACCATGAGCCGGGTCCAGGTGGTACGCCCGGCCGGTGCCGGGCACGAAACCCTCTATGTACTGCTGGTCAGCCTGCTCATCCTCGCGGTGGCGGGTGGCATCGTCGCCCTGCGCGGCGAGGACCCTGACGAGGTGCGCATCGAGGCTCACCAGCTCGATGCCCGCCGCGACCTGAACGCCGCCGAGCAAGGGGTGTATGCCGACCTGCGGGTGGCCCTCGAAGAAATCCAGCTGCGCCGCGAGGAAGACCCGGCGCCGGTCGAAGTGACAACGCTGGCCGAAGAAGGCTTCCCGCCCTTCACCCGGGACGCCAGCAGTGCCAGCCATGGCGAGCACCAGTGGCAACGGCTGGGCGAGCAGGCCTACCTGGGCATGAGCCAGGCCTCTGACGTGGCCGGCAGCTTTCTCTTGCTGCTGCCTGGCAGCCATGACGGCGTGGCCGATGTGTGGCTGCAGCGCAAAGCCGATGCCCGCGTGCCCGCCGAGCTGACCCGCGACGCCCTGATCGCCGCCGGCTGGCAACAGATCGCCGTTCAATACGACGCCGGCGTCACCCGCCAGCATCGCCACTGATACAAGGACGCCCCATGTTTCGCTCCGCCCTCGCCCGCCGCCTTCTGAGTGTGTTCATCGCCCTGGCCCTGCCGGCCACAGCCCTGGCCGACAGCAACGGCAAGCCGCTGCGCATCGGCATCACACTGCACCCGTACTACAGCTACGTAAGCAACATCGTCGGCGACAAGGCCGAGGTGGTGCCGTTGATTCCCGCCGGCTTCAACCCCCACGCCTACGAGCCAAGGGCCGAGGACATCAAGCGTATCGGCAGCCTCGATGTGGTGGTGCTCAACGGCATCGGCCATGACGACTTCGCCGACCGCATGATCGCCGCCAGCGAAAAACCGCAGATCACCGTGATCGAGTCCAACAGCAACGTGCCGCTGCTGGCGGCCACCGGTGTCGCCGCCCGGGGTGCCGGCAAGGTGGTCAATCCGCACACCTTCCTGTCGATCAGCGCCAGCATCGCCCAGGTCAACAACATCGCACGCGAGCTGGGCAAGCTCGACCCGGACAACGCCAGGTACTACAGCCAGAACGCCCGCGCCTACGCCAAGCGCCTGCGCGCGCTGCGCGCCGAAGCCCTGGCCCAGGTCACTGAAGCGCCGGGCGCGGAGTTTCGCGTAGCGACCATCCACGCCGCCTACGACTACCTGGTGCGGGAGTTCGGCCTGGAGGTCACCGCCGTGGTGGAGCCGGCCCATGGTATCGAGCCCAGCCCCAGCCAGTTGAAGAAGACCATCGACCAGCTCCGCGAGCTGGACGTGAAGGTGATCTTCTCGGAAATAGACTTCCCCTCGGCCTATGTCCAGACCATCCAGCGCGAGTCCGGGGTGAAGATCTACCCACTGACCCATATCTCCTATGGTGACTACAGCAAGGAGAAGTACGAGGTGGAGATGAAGCGCAACCTCGACACCGTGGTCAAGGCGATCAAGGAGTCCAGGGCATGACCGTCGCCGAAACCGTCGTCAGCCTGCCCTGCGGGCCGGCCATCGAATTTGCCGGTATCGACCTGACCCTGGGGCGTACGCGGATTCTCGACCAGGTCAGCTTCAAGGTCGCCCCCGGTAGCGTGCATGCGCTGGTCGGCCCCAATGGCGGCGGCAAGAGTTCGCTGATCAAGACCCTGCTGGGGCAGATGCCGCACCAGGGCCAGCTGACCCTGACCTGGCCCGGCGAACAGCAGGTCATCGGCTACGTGCCCCAGGCCCTGGAGTTCGACCGTGGCCTGCCAATGACCGTGGACGATTTCATGGCCGCCCTGTGCCAGCGCCGGCCGGCCTTTCTGGGCGTGTCGCGCACGCTGGCGCCAGCCATCGACGCGGCGCTGGCGCGGGTCGGCATGCTCGACAAGCGCAAGCGCCGCATGGGCGCCCTCTCCGGTGGCGAGCGCCAGCGCGTGCTGCTGGCCCAGGGCTTGATCCCGGCACCACAACTGCTGGTACTGGATGAACCCATGTCGGCACTGGACGAAGCCGGCATCCAGGTGTTTGAACACCTGCTGCTGGACTGGCGCGCCGCCGGCACCACGGTGCTGTGGATCGAGCACGACCTGCAGGCGGTGACCCGCCTGGCTGACCGGGTCACGGGGCTGAGCCGGCGGGTGCTGTTCGATGCGCCGCCCAAGCAGGCACTGACGCCGGAACGCCTGCTCAGCCTGTTCTCCATCCACCCGCGCAGCGAGGGCAGCCTGTCATGAACTACGAAGAATTTCGCCTGCTGATCCAGGGGTGGGCCAGCGCCGGCTACCTGCCTGAAGCCCTGGCCTATGGCTTTGTCATCAATGCCCTGCTCGCCGGCCTGATGATCGGCCCGGTGCTGGGCGGGCTCGGCACCCTGGTGGTGGTCAAGCGCTTTGCCTTCTTCTCCGAAGCGGTCGGCCACGCGGCGCTGACCGGGGTAGCCATCGGCATCCTGCTCGGCGAACCCTACACCGGCCCCTATGGCAGCCTGTTCGGCTACTGCCTGCTGTTCGGCATCCTGCTCAACTTCCTGCGCAACCGCACCGGGCTTTCACCCGACACCCTGATCGGCGTGTTCCTCTCGGTGTCGCTGGCCCTGGGTGCCAGCCTGCTGCTGATGCTGGCGGGCAAGATCAACGTGCACATCCTCGAGAACGTGCTGTTCGGCTCGGTGCTCACCGTCAACGCCCAGGACCTGCTGGTGCTCGGCATCGTCGGCAGCCTGGTGCTGGCCCTGGCCCTGCCGCTGTACAACCGCATCATGCTGGCCAGCTTCAACCCGCAGTTGGCAGCAGTGCGCGGGGTGGCGGTGAAAAGCCTGGACTACCTGTTCGTGGTGCTGGTGACCCTGGTCACCGTGGCGGCGGTGAAGGTCATCGGCGCGATCCTGGTCGGCGCCCTGCTGGTGATTCCGGCAGCCGCGGCGCGACTGGTCAGCCAGTCACTCAAGGGCTTTTTCTGGGCTTCGGTGCTGATCGCTACCCTGAGCACCCTGGCCGGCATCCTGCTGCCGATCGTCTTCGACCTGCCGGTGCCCTCGGGCGCGGCGATCATCCTCGTCGCCGGCGCCTTTTTTGCCCTCGCGGCCCTCGCCCGCGGCCTTGTTCCACGCCTGCAAGGAAACCCGGCATGACCTTCAAACTCCAGCACCTGTGCCTGGCCCTGGCGCTCGCCGGGCTGCCCACCCTGAGCCTGGCCCAGACGCCAGCGCCAGCCAAGGTCACCGTACTGGCCTCGCTGCCGGTAACCAACACCCTGGCCAGCGCCCTGCTCGACGGCACCTCGGTGCAGCTGCAGCGCGCAGCCCCGGCGAATATTCCGGCGTCGCGCCAGCCTTCGTACTTCAGTGGCCGTGGCGGTGCCAGCCTGCAAAAAGCGGCGAACGGGGCTGACGCGGTGATCGGCCTACGTTCGATCTGGAACGACGACCCGCTCTATCCGGTGGCCCGGCGCAGCAATATCCGCATCGTCGAGATCGATGCTGCGCGGCCGGTGGACGGCGCCCTGCCGGGCATCGCCGTGCAAGGCAACAACGGCTTCGCCGGCTATCCGTGGCTCAACCCGACCAACCTTGGGCGCATGGCCGATGTGTTGGCCAATGACCTGGGGCGCCTGAGCCCGGCCGACCAGGCGAAGATCCAGAGCAACCTGGCCAGTCTCAAGCGCCAGTTGCTTGAGCTCAGCGCCGGCAGCGAAGCGCGCCTGGCCGAGGCGGACAACCTGAGCGTGGTCAACCTGTCGGAGCGTCTGGACTACCTGGTCAGCGGCCTGAACCTGGACCTGATCGATCATCCGCAGGTGGCGGATGAGCAGTGGGATGCGGCGGCGCTCAAGCGTCTGGGCGATGAGCTAAAAGGCCAGGACGTGGCACTGGTGCTGCATCACAAGCAGCCGAGCAAGGACGTGGCCGAGGTGATTGCCGCCTCGGGGGCCAAGTTGCTGGTGGTGGAGACCGATGCGCAGGATTCACTTGCGGGGTTGAAGGCCAGTGTTGAACAGGTGGTCGGGGCGTTGGTGGCGGGTAATAGCTGAGGGCCTCATCGCGGGTCAAGCCCGCTCCCACAGGTTGGTGTGCACAGATATATTGTGGGAGCGGGCTTGACCCGCGATAGGGCCACCACCAACTCAACGCTTCATGCAACGCTGATAGCGCTCATCCACCCGCTTGGCAAACCAGGCCGTGGTCAGTTTGCGGGTGATCTTCGGGCTTTTCAGTTCGATACCCGGCAACTGCGCCCGAGGCAACGGTTTGCCGACCTTGCCCTCGGCCAGGGCATAGACACCGCTGTACAGGCGGGTGTCTTCGAAATCCAGGCTGTCGCCCTTCTCCAGCTGATTGCGGATGCCCGGGTTGCGCAGGTCGAGCTGCTCGCCCAGGCGTCGCGCGGCTTTCTCGGTGCTGCCCGGCATGATTGCACCGGGGGCGATCAGGTCACCATCGAGCGCCAGTTCTACGCCACTGGCACGACTGAGCGCACTCTGGAACGCCGCATTGCGACTGGCGTACCAACCGGCGTTGAAGTCGGCAAAGCGGTACAGCTGCCGCTCGTAGTGGCTGGGATAACCCAGCAGGTGAGCGATGCCAAAGTACATCCCGCCACGGCGGCTGAACACTTCCTGGCGAATCGTTCCATTGTGTTTGTAGGGATAGTCGCGGGCATTGCGTTCGGCAAAGTCGATACTGACCTGCATCGGCCCGCCAGTGCGCACTGGATTGAGGTCGCCGAGCAAGGTGCGGCCCAGGGGCACGCTGCCGATCAGGTCATCGAAAATCGCACTGAGCTGCTTCTCGCTGCGCACGGCCGCGAGGCGCTCGTTGTAGGTCTTGCCGTTCGGTGAGCGGGTCTGCAGGGCCGCGTTGACCAGCAGCTGCGGGATATGCAGGCTGGCGGCACGGCGGTCGATTTCCTGGCGGGCGATGCGGCCCAGGCCCGGCACTTGCGGGTCGGCCTGGAACGTCGACTCTTGCTCGGTTACCGCCAGCACTGCGCACAGGTTGGAGCGGCTGGGCGCGATCTTCTGGGTGGTGAAGGCGGTCTGGATGTCCCGGGCCCAGCCTTCGCGGTCCTTGGTGGCCGTCGGCAGCAAGCGCTGGATCTGCGCCCGCACCTTGGCCGGATCGCCTTCGACTTGTTCACGCTGGGTGACACAGCCCTGCACCGTCAGCAGCACGACAACGGCCAACACCAGACTTCGAACTTGCATGCCTCTCCCTCGCCTCGATCCGCAACAGCTGCACAGTAGCGAGGCCAGGACCCGTCTGCAATCCGGCGTGCGCGTGGCTCAGGGCTGTTCGCCGACCATGTAGGTCTTGCTGATATGCCGGAACTGCTCATGGGCGCTGCTACCCATCAGCTCGAACACCACCATCTCGCGGGTGACGATCTGTGCCCCGGCGTCGCGCATGCGGGCGATGGCGGCGTCGCGATTATGAGCACCGCGGCAGTCGCAGGCGTCTTCGACCACAAACACCTGCTTGCCCAGCTCGCGCAGGCCGAGCACGGTTTGCAGTACGCAGATATGGGTTTCCATGCCGCAGACGATCACCTGCTCACGCGCCAGCAAGGACGCCGGCAGGCACTGGGCCGTCACGCAGGAGAAGTGCAGTTTTTCCACCACCAGGGCCCCGGGCGAGGCCTCCTTGAGGGCGGCCACGGTCGGGCCCAGGCCTTTGGGGTATTGTTCGGAAAACACCGTGGGCAGGCCCAGGGTGTGGGTGGCCGCCAGCAGCCAGCGGGTCCGGGCCAGGGTCCCGGCCGGGTCGCTGACTGCACCGATGAGTTTTTCCTGCACGTCGATGACCAGCAAGCCGGCCTGGTTGGGCATGATCAACATCCGTTGCACCTGTGTCGTGGGTTGAACGCTCAAGGCTCGCCCACGACGGGCCGTGGCGTCAATCGCTAGGCCGACAGCCGATGGGGCGCAAGCGTGGCACTGAGCACGCCCAGTACCCGGTCTTCATGCTCATGGATGAAGAAGTGACCACCCGGGAAAACCTCCAGGGAGAAGTCGCCCAGTGTCTCCCGACGCCAGGCCAGCAGTTGTTCCTCGCTGGCGCGGTCATCCTCGCCGCCCAGCACATGCAACGGACAGTGCAGCGGCGGGCGCTGACGATAGCGGTAACGGCCACAGAGCAGGAAGTCGGCACGCAGCACCGGCAGGGTCAGGCTCATCAGTTCCTGGTTGGCCAGCACCTCTTCCGGGGTGCCCTGCAGCTTGCGCAGTTCCTCGATCAGTACCGCATCGCTTTTCGGCTCGCTCCAGTTGCCACCGTCATAGTCTTCGCGGCGGGTGGGTGCCGCCGTACCACAGGCGAACAGCGCCAGCGGCGCTCGACAACCCAGGGCCTGCAGCTCATGGGCCAGCTCGAACGCCAGCAAGGCCCCCAGGCTGTGACCGAGCAAGGCATAAGGCTGGCTGGCAGCCAGGCGCTGCTCACTGGCCAGTTGCCGGGCCAGGGCCTGCATGTCGGTTTGCGCAGGCTCGCCCATGCGCGCGCCGCGTCCGGGCAGTTCCACCGGACGCACATTCAGCCAGGCCGGCAGCTTGCGCCGCCAGCGGCTGTAGACCATGGCACTGGCGCCAGAGTACGGCAGGCACAACAGGGTCAGTGACGACACGCCCCCGCCCTCACTGCGCCGCAGCGGCTTCGGCCATCTTCTGGCGCAGGCTCAAGGGACGCATGTCGGTCCAGACTTCGTCGATATAGGCCAGGCACTCCTTTTTCAGGCCGCTCTTGCCCACGGTGCGCCAGCCGGCCGGCACGGCCTTGTAGTCGGGCCAGATGGAATACTGTTCTTCGTGGTTGACCACTACCTGGAACACGATGTCGTCGCGGTCGAATACGGATGTCATTGCCTGTCTCCTGGATTGAATGGGCCCGACGCGCAACTGGCGTACGGTGGCTACCAAGAGAACGAGCGAGGGCATTGATAAATTAATGCGCGGCCCGTACCAGCACACCGGCCAGGTCGCTGCACTGGAATGGCCCGGATGCCTGGCTCTCGCCGCCGACCTGCAGTTGCACGCTGTAGGACCCGCCGACCGGTGTATCGAGCCAGCCCCGATACTCGCCCGCACTGCCCTGCAGATGCACGATCCGCTGGCGCGGGGCAAGGCTGTCGAGCGCGCCGTCGTCCGGTTCAAGGACCAGGGCGTGGGCGCGGACATTGCTCAACACTTCACCTCCGGCCTGCACATGCAGCGTCAGCGCCAACGGCTGACCGACCCGGTGCAGGGAGGCCAGTTCGATGTTCATCCACAACGGCGCCAGGCCGCTGCGCCCCGGTGCGGGATAGTGCAGTGCCGCCCCCGTGCACAACAGCGATGGGGCGCGGCCGCTGTAGGCCAGCTGGATGTACCACAGCCCCGCTGTCGGCGCATCGAGGGTGAAGATCACAAAGCCCGCACCGACCCGACTCGGTTTCAGCGCACTGATGGCGCCGCAAGGCTCGACCAGATTGACTGCAAGCTGGTCGCTCTGCGCGCTGTCGGCGGTATAGCGGATGGCCGGGGCGGACCACACCACCGACACCTGCACACTGCCCGGTCGCTGGGGCACCACCAGCGGTATCAACTGACATTCATGGTGGGCGATTGCCGTGAGCTGATTGACCAGCAGGGACGCCTGGGCACTGCGGGCCAGGACCTTGTTGTACACCTTCATCAGGTCGGCTGCGCGCGGCGCATAAAAGTACTGGCCGCCACTGCGCTGGGCGACCTGCTGCAGGAACAGCTGGTTCGCTTGCGGACCCAGGGCGCAGGTCATCACCGGGTAGCCTGCACGCAGGTCCGGCGCAGCGCCAGCGCTCTGCTGACCGTCACTCACGTAGGTCAGTGCGGACACTGGGTCGGCGGGCCTGATCAACGCGGTGAAGGCGCAGGTAGCGATCTGTGTCTGGACCAGATGATCGTCACACCCTGGGCTCGCCTGGGTGTCGACGATGGGCGCTCGAGAATCCGTGCTCATATGACCTTGCTTCCCTGGCATGGCGAGCATGTTGGCAGCTGCCTGTGGATCATAGTTGCGGTGAATACACTGTCAAACCAGCGCAATGACAATAAGCCACCACTCGTCGGTGATGCACGACGATAACGACAATGCCGGGCCAGACTGGATTAATCCTTGGAAAAACGCCATCCTCCCCGGCTTTTTTACGCTCACCAGGACAAGGAACTCTCCATGCACCCGCAACCTCTCACCCCCAACGAGTTCGAGTTCATCGAAGACACCTTGCTCAGGTATGGTGACGATCACAGCGTGCTGAACCTGTCCGAGCTGGATGGCTACCTCACGGCAATGGCCTCGGGCCCGACCCAGGTGGACATCGCCGTGTGGTTCCCACCCCTCTTTGGCGGCCAGCATGTGCCTTGGCGCAAACCCGAAGAATGCCGCCGCTTCATCGACCTGTGCGTGCGCCACCTCAACACCCTGGCCGCGCAACTGGCCAGCGCCCCTGAAGCCTTCAAGGCGCGCTTCGAAGAAACCCGCCACCGGGGCCAGCCACTGACCCTGGCCGAAGAATGGTGCTTTGGCTATGTGCGCGCCGCGGCAGTGAGCGAGTGGCCTGAACTGCCCGAGCCACAGGCGAGCCGCCTGCAGGCGATTGCCGACTGCGCCGAGCAGGACAATTTCGAGTTGCCGGTGGACCTGGACGTGGTGCTGCATCGCCAGCGGGTGGCGGCGATCGAACCGGCGGCGCGGGCGCTGCATGCATACTGGTTGACGCAACGCTGATCGCCAGCTCCTACAGCAATTCTCGGTATGCCCAGTCATTGTGGTAACAACTGTCTTGATTGCCTGAGGGTGTAGCCGCTGCCGCCAGGCTGCGATCGGCCGCGAAGCGGCCGTAAGACCTGGCGACTTCAGTCTGTCAGGTACAACGAGGTGACCGGGTTGCGACTGCTGCGCAGTCGATCGCAGCCTCGTTCCTCGGCAGCGGCTACACCGTCAGGCAATCAAGACACAAGCTGACGTAGCCTGCGATTGCTCCCCCGACGCTACCACCTCCCGCCGAGCTAGCTATAGTAATCCGCTGACTGTACGCCCCCGCGAGGTAGCCGCAGCCTCGTGATAGCAATGCTGGACACCAATGATGGCAAATTAGTAGCATTCGCCGGATAACAGCGATCATCCACAGCCAGGGAGGCTGTATGAACACGACCGTCCACCGTCCGATCCACCTCGCCCCACGCCCGATCCTCAGCTGGAACGACACTTGGCAGGGCCCTGACCATGGCCTGATCCGTTGTTGGGAAATTGGCCGCGAACGAGCCCTCAAGCACCCCGAGCTCGCCCGGCGCTGCCTGGACGGCGAGTTGCCGATGCTGGGCTGGAAAGGCGGCGTCGAACGCACCCTGAAGAAGCGGGAGAAATACGGCTCGCTCAAGTACCTTGCGCAATGGCAAGGCCTGCGCGGCGAAGACCTGCAGATCGACACCACGATGGAGCGGACACTGGTGTGCAGCCGCACCGGCATGGTCGTGACCTTCACTCCGGAACAAAGCAAATACTACGACCCGCTGGCTGAAAACGACGACTGAGTAACGTGCGGTCGCACACAAGTCCGGGATCGAGCTAGCTCCGCTCATCAGCCGCCAGACTGACACCGTCGCCTGGCTGCTATGTTTCCTCCAACCTGCAGAGGAGGCGCACCATGGACCGATTCACCGGCGGTTGCCTGTGCGGCAAGGTCCGCATCAAAGCCTCGGGTCGCCCTTACCGGGTCGGCCTGTGCCATTGCCTGGACTGTCGCAAGCACCATGGGGCGCTGTTCAATGCCTGCGCAGTGTTCCCCCAGGAGGCGGTAAAAATCGAAGGTGAGACCCATCACTACGCCGGCCGGCACTTCTGCCCTCGTTGCGGCTCATCGGTGTTTGCCCGCAGCGCCGACGAAGTCGAGGTGCACCTGGGCGCCCTGGATGCCCCGGATCAACTGGTGCCCACCTATGAAAGTTGGATCGTGCGACGCGAGTCATGGCTGCCGGCGTTTCCGTTCACCCGGCGATACACGCACGATCGCAAGGCCACGGGTCGCTTCGAAGCATAGTCGCCCGCTTGACAGAGCCACTCTATCGCTCCCCTATATTCCCTCTATTAGCCCTCGCCCTTCCCCACGTCTAGCCTATATTTATCGCTGCACTGATCCGGCCGGATGGCATCTGGAAAGGCGTTAATCAAGCGGCATACAGCTGCCTTTCCCGTAGTGGGCCAACCAACCGATAACGAGATTGCCGCTATGCTGAGTTGTCCGTGATGGCCATCATCGATTCGTTGATCGAACCGCTGGCCTTGAACCTATGCCATTGATTTCACTCATCTCTACCCGGTTGGCAAAACGGGTCGGATAGTGGGGTGAGTCCATCCAGAGGTGCATCAGTCATGTCAAACGAGTCAAAATGCCCGTTCAACCATGCTGCTGGCGGCGGCACCACCAACCGCGATTGGTGGCCCGACCAGCTGAATCTCAAGATCCTCCACCAGCACTCGTCCCTGTCCGACCCCATGGACGAGGGCTTCGACTACGCCAAGGCGTTCAAGAGCCTGGACTTCGCCGCCCTCAAGCAAGACCTGCGGGCACTGATGACCGACTCCCAGGACTGGTGGCCCGCCGACTTCGGTCACTACGGCCCATTGTTCATTCGCATGTCCTGGCACGCCGCCGGCACCTACCGCACCGGTGACGGCCGCGGCGGCGCCGGCTCCGGCCAGCAGCGCTTCGCCCCCCTCAACAGCTGGCCCGACAACGTCAGCCTGGACAAGGCCCGGCGCCTGCTCTGGCCAATCAAGCAGAAGTACGGCCGCAACATTTCCTGGGCCGACCTGATCGTGTTGACCGGCAACGTCGCCCTCGAAACCATGGGCTTCAAGACCTTCGGTTTCTCCGGTGGTCGCGCCGATGTCTGGGAACCCGATGAAGATGTCTACTGGGGCGCCGAAACTGTCTGGCTGGGCGGCGATACCCGCTACGGCAAGTCGGCAGGCACCCCGCCGCCGACCGAACGCAATCTGGAAAACCCGTTGGCCGCCGTACAGATGGGCTTGATCTACGTGAACCCGGAAGGCCCCGAAGCGAATGCCGATCCGGTCTCCTCGGCCCAGGACATCCGCGTCACCTTCGGCCGCATGGCAATGAATGACGAAGAAACCGTAGCGCTGATCGCCGGCGGCCACGCCTTCGGCAAGACCCATGGCGCCGGCCCCGCCGATAATGTCGGCCCTGAGCCCGAAGCGGCGGGCCTGGAGGAGCAAGGCCTGGGCTGGCGCAACAGCTTCGGCAGCGGCAAGGGCGCCGATGCCATCACCAGCGGCCTGGAAGTGACCTGGACCTCGACCCCGACGAAGTGGAGCAACGAATACCTGGAAAACCTGTTCGGCTTCGAGTGGGAGCTGACCAAGAGCCCGGCCGGTGCCGGGCAATGGAAACCGAAGAATGGCGCAGGCGCCGGCAAGATCCCCCACGCCTTCGACCCGACGAAGAAACAGGAACCCCGGATGCTGACCTCGGACCTGGCCCTGCGCATGGACCCGATCTACGAGCCCATCGCCAGACGCTTCAAGGACAACCCCGAGCAACTGGCCGATGCCTTCGCCCGCGCCTGGTACAAGCTCATCCACCGCGACATGGGCCCGCTGTCGCGCTACCTCGGCCCGGAAATGCCGAACGAAGAACTGCTCTGGCAAGACCCGATTCCCAAGGTCGACCATGCCCTGGTAGGCGACGCCGATGTCGCCGCACTCAAGGCCAAGGTACTCGCCTCGGGCCTGACGGTTTCGCAACTGGTGTCCACCGCCTGGGCAGCCGCCTCGTGCTTCCGCGGTTCGGACAAGCGCGGCGGTGCCAACGGCGCACGCCTGCGCCTGGCGCCGCAAAAAGACTGGGAGGCCAACCAGCCTGCGCAACTGGCCAAGGTGCTTGGCGTACTGGAACGCCTGCAGGACGACTTCAACAGTGGCGGCAAGAAGATCTCCCTGGCCGACCTGATCGTGCTGGCCGGTTGCGCAGGCGTGGAACAGGCTGCCAGGAACGCTGGCCACAACGTCACCGTGCCCTTCTCGCCCGGGCGCACCGACGCCTCGCAAGCGCAGACCGATGTGGAATCCTTCGGCTTCCTTGAGCCTGTGGCCGATGGTTTCCGCAATTACGTCAAGGCCGGGGTCAGGGTCAGACCCGAAGCCCTGCTGGTCGACAAGGCGCAGCAACTGACCTTGACCGCGCCGGAAATGACCGCATTGATCGGTGGCCTGCGGGTGCTGGGTGCCAACGCCGGGCAAAGTGGCCATGGCGTCTTTACCCAACGTCCGGAGCAATTGACCAATGACTTCTTCGCCAACCTGCTGGACATGAATGTGGAGTGGAAACCCACCTCCAGCGCCAACGACACCTTCGAAGGCCGTGACCGCAAGACCGGTGCAGTGAAGTGGACCGGCACCCGGGTCGACCTGGTGTTCGGCTCCCACGCCCAGTTACGGGCGCTGGCCGAGGTCTATGCCAGCAGCGATGCCAAGGACAAGTTCGTCAAGGACTTCGTCGCCGCCTGGCACAAAGTGATGAACCTGGACCGTTTTGACCTGGCCTGACAGGCACGCCGCAGGTCACTGATGCAATCGCCCCGCAAATGGGGCGATTGTCATCTGATCCGTATTTTTCTGCACAACCTGCATCTGTAATGAAAACCCTGACACTCCGACAATGAAGCGCCTACGAGGCACTTTTTTTCTGTTCGGAGTACATATGGCCAAGCTTGCGATTTTCGTGGTGGGATTTCTGGTGCTGGCTATCGGCATTGGCGCGCTGGGGACGATTTCGCCGTTGTGATGCAGCTGCCCCGCGATTGATCGTTCTGCCGCATCGCGGGGCAAATTCGCGCCTGCATGCAGCAGTGTGCGGACAAATCGTTGGGAATATTGGAAAGGAAAATGGCAGGGGCGGCTGGATTCGAACCAACGCATGGCAGGATCAAAACCTGCTGCCTTACCGCTTGGCGACGCCCCTGTAGGTGTTGCGACGAGTGACTGGCACTCTTTTGATGGCTGCCTGTGCGGCAGTGGGCGCAAATTTACCAACTTTCCTCGTGCCTGAAAACCCCCAACACCGATTTTTTTTCGCAGAAACAGCGACTTACTGTTGAGCCCGGCCCGTGCAAGGTACGCTGATAAGGCCTTGAGGAGGTTGTACACTACCCTTCAGCTTCATTTACCCCCTCGCACAAGAGAGTCCCATGGCCAACAACGACATCACCTACATCCCTGATCCCGACCCGGAGTCCATCTCCTCCGACGTCACCGGTTTCGGTGGCCTGCTGGTCTCCACCCAGATCCCCACCCGCGCCGATGGCAGCCTGGAACTGGGCGACATCACCTTGCAGAGCGAATGCACCCTGCAGGCGCTCAAGGTCGCGCTGGAGCGTGCCGGCAGCTCCATGGACCGGGTCCTGCACCTGACCATCTACCTCACCGACATGGCCGACCGCCCTGCCTTCAACGAGGTCTACCAGCGCTTCTTCGCCAAGCCCTGGCCAGTACGCGCCGCCGTTGGCGTGGCCTCCCTGGCGGTCGAAGGCATGCGCGTGGAAGTCACCGCGATGGCCGCCAAGGCCTGACGCCCTCCCCGCCAGGCTACGTCCTGTAGGAGCGGGCTTGCCCCGCGATTGCGATCGGTCAGTTATATCGCATCGCGGGACCAGCCCGCTCCTACAGGCCGCAGCCTGGCGGCAGCGGCTACAACTACCAGGGCTGCGGCCACCACCTGGCAGCCAACGGGTGCCGGTCAGGCGTTTCGCGCTACAATGCGCGCCTTGACCGTGACAAGCCTGACTAAAAACACATGTCCCTACCCAAGCACCACCTGGAACTGCTCAGCCCTGCCCGCGATGTGGCCATCGCCCGCGAGGCCATCCTGCATGGCGCCGACGCCGTGTATATCGGCGGCCCGAGCTTCGGCGCGCGCCACAATGCCTGCAACGAAGTCAGCGATATCGCCGAGCTGGTGACGTTCGCCCGGCGCTACCATGCGCGGGTGTTCACCACCATCAACACCATCCTGCACGACAACGAGCTGGAACCGGCGCGCAAGCTGATCCACCAGCTCTACGATGCCGGCGTCGACGCCCTGATCGTCCAGGACCTGGGGGTGATGGAGCTGGATATCCCGCCGATCGAGCTGCACGCCAGCACCCAGACCGATATCCGCACCCTGGCCCGGGCCAAGTTCCTCGACCAGGCCGGGTTCTCGCAACTGGTCCTGGCCCGCGAGTTGAACCTCAAGGAAATCCGCGCCATCGCCGATGAAACCGACGCGGCGATCGAGTTCTTCATCCACGGTGCGCTGTGCGTGGCCTTCTCCGGCCAGTGCAACATCTCCCACGCCCAGACCGGCCGCAGCGCCAACCGGGGCGACTGCTCCCAGGCCTGCCGCCTGCCCTATACCCTCAAGGACGAGAAAGGCGGCGTGATCGCCTATGAAAAGCACCTGTTGTCGATGAAGGACAACAACCAGAGCGCCAACCTGCAGGCCCTGGTGGATGCCGGTGTGCGCTCGTTCAAGATCGAGGGCCGCTACAAGGACATGGGCTATGTGAAGAACATCACCGCCTATTACCGCCAGCGCCTGGACGACATCCTCGAAGGCCGCCCGGACCTGGCCCGCGCCTCCAGCGGCCGCACCGCGCACTTCTTCCTGCCCGACCCGGACAAGACCTTCCACCGCGGCAGCACCGACTACTTCGTCAGCGAGCGCAAGATCGACATCGGCGCCTTCGACTCGCCGACCTTCACCGGCCTGCCGGTGGGTGTGGTGGAGAAAGTCGGCAAGCGCGACCTGCAAGTGATCACCCATGAGCCGCTGTCCAACGGTGACGGCCTCAACGTGCTGGTCAAACGTGAAGTGGTGGGGTTCCGCGCCAACATCGCCGAGCCCAAGGGCGAGTTCGATGAAGACGGCGAGAAGCGTTACCGCTACCGCGTCGAGCCCAACGAGATGCCCAAGGGCCTGCACCAGCTGCGCCCCAACCATCCGCTGAGCCGCAACCTGGACCACAACTGGCAACAGGCCCTGCAGAAGACCTCGGCCGAGCGCCGGGTCGGCCTGGCCTGGACCGCGCGCCTGCGCGAAGAACGCCTGGAACTGACCGCCACCAGCGAGGAAGGCGTCAGCGCCAGCGTCGCCCTCGACGGCCCGTTCGGTGTGGCCAACAAGCCGGAGCAGGCGCTGGAGCAGTTGCACGACCTGCTCGGCCAGCTGGGTACCACCCAGTACCACGCCACCACCATCGAGCTGGATGCGCCACAGGCGTTCTTCATCCCCAACTCGCAGCTCAAGGCCCTGCGCCGCGAAGTGATCGAAGCCCTGACCGAAGCCCGCATTGCCGCCCATCCACGGGGTGGACGCAAGGCCGAGACCAACCCGCCACCGGTGTATCCGGAGTCGCACCTGTCGTTCCTGGCCAACGTCTACAACCAGAAGGCCCGCGACTTCTACCACCGCCACGGCGTGAAGCTGATCGATGCCGCCTACGAGGCCCACGAGGAAACCGGCGAAGTACCGGTGATGATCACCAAGCACTGCCTGCGCTTCTCCTTCAACCTGTGCCCGAAACAGGCCAAGGGCGTCACTGGCGTGCGCACCAAGGTCGCGCCGATGCAACTGGTGCATGGTGACGAAGTGCTGACCCTGAAGTTCGACTGCAAGCCGTGCGAAATGCACGTGATCGGCAAGATGAAGGGACACATCCTCGACCTGCCGCAGCCCGGCAGCGTGGTTCAGCAGCAGGTGGTTGGCCACATCAGCCCGGAAGATCTGCTCAAGACCATTCCACGGGCACCTCACTGATCCGGGGGCGAGTGCGACGCCTGGCGCCGCACTCGCCTGCCGCTCCCCGTAGCACCCCTGTCTTAAAACTGAAACTTTTCAGTCATAACATGATGTTTCAGGCCTTTACAGGGATTAACTGCCTCATGCGTCGTGTCGTGTTCAATCAAAAGGGAGGCGTTGGCAAATCCAGCATCGCCTGCAACCTCGCTGCGGCCAGTGCTGCCGAGAGCTACCGCACGCTGCTGGTCGATCTCGACCCCCAGGCCAACTCGACCCACTACCTCACGGGCCTTGTCGACGACCAGATCCCTTCCGGCATCGCCGACTTCTTCAGGCAGACGCTGTCCAGCGGCCCTGCCAGCAAAAAGAGCCGGGTGGCGATCACCCAGACCCACTACGACAACCTCCACCTGGTCACCGCCAGCCCCGACCTGCAGGACCTGCAGTCCAAGCTGCAGAGCAAGTTCAAGATCAACAGGCTGCGCAAACTGCTGGTCGAACTGTCCGAGGACTACGAGCGCATCTACATCGATACACCGCCCTCGCTGAACTTCTACACCTACAGTGCCCTGGTCGCCGCCGACCGGCTGTTGATTCCGTTCGACTGCGACCGTTTCTCTCGCCAGGCGCTGCACAGTGTCATCGCCCAGGTGGAGGCGCTGCGCCGGGATCACAATGAATCGCTGATCGTCGAAGGGGTGGTGGTCAACCTGTTCACCGAGCGTACCGCCCTGCACCGCACCCTGGTCAACGAACTGCTCGCCGAAGGGCTGCCGGTGCTGCCCGTTTACTTGAGCAGCTCCATCAAGATGCGCGAATCCCACGAGCTGTCGGTGCCACTGGTTCATCTGGCGCCACGCCACAAGCTCTCGCGGGAGTTTGTCGACCTGCTCGACAGCCTGGAACGGGCGGCCTGATCGCTCGCGCTGTCATCGCAGTGTCATTGATGACGTGCACCATGGCTGTCAATCAGCATCGGCACGGGCCTTGCCCGCTGCCGGCACAGCCTGAAGGCTTATCAGGAATACGCGCATGAAAGGCAACGACTCACTCTTTGCGGCCATTGACCTGGGCTCCAACGCCTTTCGCATGACCATCGGCCAGCCGGTGCTGTGCGAGCAGCGGCCGATGATCCAGAAAGTGAAGAGCCTGCGCGAGCCGGTTCGCCTGGCGGACGGCCTGCACGGCGACGCCCTGGACAACCCTGCCCTGGAGCGCGGCTGGCAGGCCCTGGAACGCTTCGGCAAGCGCCTGCGCGGTTTCGAGGAATGTCGCGTGCGGGCGGTGGCCACCAGCGCCGTACGCCAGGCGCGCAATGCCGCGACCTTCATCGCCGGCGCCCAGGAGCGGCTCGGCTTTGCGATCACGATCCTGTCCGGCCAGGAAGAGGCACGCATGGTCTATGCCGGCGTGGCCCACAGTATGCCGTGCAAGAAGACCACCCGCCTGGTGGTCGATATCGGTGGCGGCTCCACCGAACTGATCGTCGGGCGTGCCAGCCAGGCCCTGTACTCCCAAAGCCTGGCGATCGGTGGCGCCACCTTCGGCACTCGCTTTTTCGCCAACGGCAAGGTCAACAGTCGCAACCTGCAGATGGCCGAACAGGCTGCCTGCCTGCAGTTCTCCAGCATCGCCCGCAGCATTGGCCAGCATGACTGGCAAGTGGCGATCGGCTCCTCGGGTACGGCACGCATGCTGGCCAAGGTGCTCAAGGCCAACTACTTCAATGACGACGACAGCGACAGCATCACCTACTCCGGTCTGCTGCGCCTGTCGCTGCACCTGCTGCAGGCCGGACAGGCCAGCCGCCTGAAGCTGGCGGGCCTGCAACCGCACAAGCTGGGCGCCTTGCCGGGGGGCCTTGCGATCATGCTGGCGGCCTTCAAAGTGTTCGGCATCGAGCGCATGACACTGTCCGAGCCCGCACTGCGCCTGGGCCTGCTGCACAGTCTGATGCGCAGGCACGCACGCAGCGCCTGAACGACAAGCGCGCCGCGTATCGATCAACGGCGGCCGGTCGACAGCAAAACCACAGGCAGGTTAGATTGCCGCGTCTTGTCTGCCGGGTGATTGAGCAAATGACTGAAACCTTCCACGGCAGCTGCCTGTGCGGCGCCGTGCACTACGAACTGCGCGCTCGACCCAAGGCACTTGCCCATTGTCATTGCAGCCAATGCCGCAAAAGCCATGGCGCGGCGTTCGCCAGCTATGCCAGCGTGCGGCGCAGCGACCTGCTGGTGACGCAAGGGGTCGAAGCCATCACCGCATACCCCTCCTCCGAATCGGTGCTGCGCCAGTTCTGCTCCCGGTGCGGCTCGTCGCTGTTCTGGTCGAAAAGCCAGGGCGAGTACGCCGACTGGATCTCGGTGGCGCTAGGTACCCTGGACAGCGACTTCACGTCGCCAAAGCACAGGCACATCCATCTGGCATCCAGAGCCCCCTGGTATGACTCATGACGCGGGATTGCCGGACACCGTAAACACCCCCGCATTCTCCAGCGTCGTCACGATCGACTCCGGCCAGACCTGCTCCCGGGTGGTGCGCAGCTCATCGGCAGACCACCAGCGATGATCCGCCATCACCTGGACTTCGTGAGCAGTCCAGCCCTGGCGAGAGAGCACCTCGGACTGCGCACGCACCACAAAGAACTGCTCGACCGAGAACACCCACTCGCCGCAGGGCAATTGCAGGGGAAAGCGGCGGTGAGCCACGGGCTGCCCGACATCACTGGCCTCGATTCCCGTTTCCTCGCGCAGCTCTCGCAGTGCCGCGCAGTGGAAGGTCTCGCCCTCTTCCAGGCCACCGCCCGGCGTCGCCCAGTAATCGTCACCGGCCAGGGCACCGTCCTTGTGGACGAACCTGAACAACAGGACGTTCTGCTCGGGGCTCACGACCAGGAGCCTGGCTGATTTTCTTTCGCGCATTGGAGGTTGATCTTCCCTGATGGTGTAAGGCCGGCGATGATGCCAGAACAGCCGATGCGATTGCATTCAGCGCATCGCCGATAGCCGCTGGATGTTCGGTGGTGACAGGTTTTGCGGCCGCTGCGCGCCCGATCGCAGCCTGGCGGCAGATCCCACAAATACCCTGCGATCACCTGACAACTGTGGGAGCTGGCGAAGCCTGCGATCGGCTGCGCAGCAGTCGCCTAATAACCAGTCATTTCCAGGTAACCCCGGCCGCCCATGCTGCCGCTCAAGCGCACCGGCCCTTCCCAGTATTCATAACGGGTGTCCATCCAGGCGCGCGGTTCCAGCGCCTGGACCTCGACATCCACGCCGTGCACCGGCACCTGCACCCGCCAGCGGGTCGGCAGTTCACGGCCATTGGCCTGGCGGGTCCAGGCAAGTTCCGTGAGCTGGATCTGCTCGCCCTGCAGGGTCTGCGCCTGCCCCTGGGCGCTGACCCAGGTCCCTGCGCGATAAGGCAAGCCTTGCGTTTCGCGCACGCGAAACAGCATCAGTTTCGCGCCGCCCTCCAGGTGCAGGGAAAACCAGTCCCAGCCTGATTGCCCGGCCGCCAGCGGCTGGCTGCTCCACTCGCGGTCCAGCCAGGCGTTGCCGGTGACCGCCACGCGCCGGCCTTGGCGTTCGACTTCACCGCTGACCCGGTAGAACGGCTGACTGTAGTAATAGGAGGCTTGTCCCTTGCCGGATTTTTCGCTGTATCCCTGCGCGCCGTGCAACACCAGTGGCCCCTCGCTGACCAGGTTCAAGCGGTAGCCAAAATCCTTGCCGTGGGCGCTCATCTGCAGGTTGTCGATGCCTGCGCCGCCCTGTAGCGACCAGTCGTTGATCCAGGCCCGAAACGGCTGGGCCTGAACGCCGGCCTGCCCGATGCCGCCGCGGGCCAGTGTCTCGCTGGATTGATGACCACCCGGGCCGGTCAGGGCCGCATGGCCCATCCACAGGTTCGGGCTGTCCCAGCCCGCCGTTTCCGCACCGGTGCGCAGGGCCGAACGGAACAGGGTCCACTGCGCACCCCACTCGCGCCCCTCGGCGTCCTTGAGGTTCGCCGTGATGTACCACCACTCGATACGAAAACCATCGTGGGCACCATGATCGCGAGGAAACGCCAGTTCATGATTGCGTGTCACCTGCTCGAAGGCGCCAGGCTCCTGCCCCAACCCGGCAAAGCCTTGCGGTTGCGGTGCAGGCGGATCGCAGCCGCCCAGCAACAACAAGGCAATCAGCACACAGGCTTCAGGCTTCATCGGTAAAGTGCCTCAACAACTCGCCCGGCTGGCGGCGCGCCAGTTGCCACAACGGCCAGGCGCTGGCCACAAGACTGGTCGCCACCCCCAGCAAGGCCAGGTGCAACAATTGCCCGGGAAACAGGTGCAGCGGCAGGCGCCAGCCGAACGCCTGCACATTGACCACCGCCACCAGGCACCAGGCCAGAAGCAGGCCCAGGGGGATCGCCAGCAGTACGGTGAGACTGCTCAACATCAGGGTCTGGCCCAGCGACAGCCACACCAGTTGCATACGCCGTACACCCAGCGCCCAGAGCGGCGCCAGTTGGCCCAGGCGGCTCTGGCTCAGGGTCAGCAGGCTGATGAACAAGGCCACGCCGGCGACGCCCAGGGTCAAGCTGTTGAGCGCGGCCGTGGCGGCAAAGGTGTGGCTGAACACCTCGGTCGACCAACGCTTGAGGTTGGCCTGCTCGACCACCCGGCTGTCGTCCAGCATAAAGCGCTGTTGCAACTCGGCCTTGAGTGCCGGGCCGGCGTCGGCCACCAGGCCAAGGCTCAGATTGCTCAACCGCGCCTCGGGCCAGTGCTCGCGCAACCAGTCGGCGTTGACCAGCAGATGCCCCTTGGGGTTGCCGTAATCAGCATATACCCCCACCACCGTCATGGCGGGTGTGGGTTCGTCCGGCCACTGGAGACTGTCACCCAGTTGCAGGCCCAGGCGCCGGGCCAGTTGTTCACTGAGCATCACCCCCTGCCCGCTCGCCAGGTGCTCCCAGGCCTGCGCGCTTTGCGCCAGCAACGGCCAGCGTGTGCGGTAGGCGCGATCATCGACGATGCCCTGGACCTGGACGGGCCAGCCCTCAAGGCGCAAGTCAAGTCGCCAGCTTGGCAGCACCTTGCTGACGGCCTGTTGCCCTGTGAGCCAGGCACTGATCTGCAAGCCTTGCGCGGTGTCCCGGGGGGTGACGTAAAGGTCCGACGCCAGGCGCTGGTCGAGCCAGGTGGTGAAGGTCTTGCGAAAGCCCTCGGTCATGCTGCCCACCCCGACGCTGGCGGCCAGGGCGAGCAGCAGGGCCATCAGCGCCAGGCTCAGCGCGGGCAGTTGCTGGCGGCTGTCGGCGATGAACCATTCGGACAACGGCTTGCGGCACAAGCGCGCCAGCGCGGCCAGGACACCGTCGAGCAGTGCGGGCAACAACAACGCTGCCGCCAGTAACAGCGCCGCGAGCAGGACCAGGGCGCTGGGCAGGCCGTTGCCCAGGCGCCAACAACCCAGCGCCACCAGCAGCAACAGCCCCGCCGCCAGCGCCTGGCGGCGCAACCAGGGCCCCTGGGCCAGGCGCCACGCCTGGGGTTGCGCCAGGGCCAGCAGCGGCAGACGGGCGGCACGCAGAACGCTGCCAACACCCGCCAGCAAAGCCCCCAGCACGCTCACCAGCAGCCCGGCCAGCCACCACCAGGCCGGCAGGCTCAGTTGCCCGGCAACTTGCGCCCCGTACAGGCCACGCAGGCTGGCAGCGACATCGGGCAGCATCAGGGCGGCCAGCACATAGCCGCTGGCAACCCCGGCCAGGCCGCCCAGCAGCGCGAAGACGCCCAGCTCCAGCCCCAGACCGATCAACAGCACGTTCAAGCTGACACCACAGGCCCGCAGGTTTCGAATCAGGCCCCGGCGCTGTTCAAGGGCCAGGCCGATGGCGGCGTGGGCGATGAACAGTCCGACGACGAAGGCCAACAGGCCCAGTGCGGTCAGGTTGAGATGGAAGCTGTCGGTCAGGCGCTGCAGGTCGCCGTCGTCGCTGGGCGCCTGCCGCTTCAGGCGCTCGGCAAGGTCGGCGGGCAACGGCCCAGGCTCATCGGCCAGCAACAGCCGTGACAGTTGTTGCGGCGCTTGCAGCAGCACCTGCGCATGACCGATGTCGACGACAATGACCCCCGGCGCCAACTGTGGCGTGAGGACAAAAGGCGGCAACAGCTGGCCGCTGCTGCTTGTGGCCCGATCCGCCGCTTGCAGGCCCAGTTGCCGCAGGGTATCCGGACCGACCCAGGCCTGTCCGGCAGGGCCGATGAACGCTCGCAGGTCGAAGGTTTGCAACGCGGCGCCGGCGATGGTCGTGGTCGGCGGCAGGCTCAAGGGTTCGATCCCGATCAGCCGGACACTCTGCGCCGGCTCCCCGGCAATCGGCAGACGGCCTTCCAGCACCGGCGTCACCTGCCAGCCCAGGGTGCGCAGTTGCAGGTACAGCGACTGGTCGAAACGCTCACCGCCACGCGCCACCAGCTGCGCTTGCGCAGGGCCGGCCAGCACCGCGCTGGCCCGGGCGTAGTCGGCGCGCGCCTGACTGTTGAGGGCCTGGACCCCGGTCCACAATGCCGTGGCCAGCCACAAGCCGGTGAAGATGCTGAAAAACTGCAAGCGATGGCGCCGCCAATGACTGAGCAGCGCCTGCAAGGTGATCAGCAAGGGACTCATCAGGCTTTCTCGGCCTGCACCCGACCGGCGTGCAGGAAACAGCGCTGCTCCAGTCGATCGGCCAGACGACGGCTGTGGGTGACCATCAACACACTGCTGCCGACCTCGCTGACCAATTGCAACATCAGCGCCAGCACTTCGTCGCTGCTCGCCTCGTCGAGGCTGCCGGTGGGTTCGTCGGCCAGCACCAGCGGCGGTCGCCCTGCCAGCGCCCGACCGATGGCGACCCGCTGTTGCTGGCCACCGGACAGTTGCTCCGGGTAACGCTGCAACAGCTCGGCAAGCCCGAGCCGCCCTGCCAGGTAATCCACCCAGCGCCGGTCGTGGCGACCCGCCAGCCGCGCCTGAAAGGCCAGGTTGGCCGCGACATCCAGGCTGCTGATCAGGTTGTAGTGCTGGAACACCAGGCCGATACCCTCCCGGCGCCAACGCGCCAGCTCAGGTTCCGAGCGAGCATCGAGGGGTTGGCCGTCAATCAGGATGCGCCCACTGTCGGCACGGTCGAGGCCTGCGAGCAGGTGCAGCAGCGTGCTCTTGCCGCTGCCCGACTCGCCCATCAGCGCCAGGCTCCGGCCCTGCGCCAGGCACAGGTCGACCCCCTGCAACACCGGCAGCGTGCCCTGGGCAGTGGTGAACGACTTGCACAGCTGCTCGACGACCAGCATCAACGGCTATTCCTTGCGGACCGCTTGATCCCATAGGAATAGCAGCGATCCCGGGGTTTGCACGTATCGCGCGATCAGGCTTTACGGCCGCTACGCGCCCGATCGCAGCCTAGCGGCAGCTCCCACGAATACCCTGCGATCACCTTTGTGGGAGCTGGCGAAGCCTGCGATCGGCTGCGCAGCAGCCGCAAACTCAGGCGCTGAGGTGCTGCAACAGCGCCTCCAGCGGGTGACGCAAGGTGCGGTCCGCCTGGCGCTTGACCTGGCTACGGCACGAATAGCCGGTGGCCAATGCTTCACCCTCCTTGTCCAGCTTGCCTGCCCAGGACTGTTCGAAGATCACCTTCGAGGTTTCCTGGTTACGCGCTTCATGGCCGTAGGTGCCGGACATGCCGCAGCAACCGGTGGCCTCGGTCACCAGCTTCAGGCCCAGGCGGGCGAACACCTGCTCCCACTGGCGGGTGCTGGCCGGGACGTTGGTCTTCTCGGTGCAGTGGGCCATCAGGCGGTAGCTGGCCGGTGCCCGGGTCGGTTGCTCAGGCAACACGTCCATCAGCCATTCCTGGGGCAGTGCCACTTTCGGGCAGTCGCCCAGGCCCGGCACCTTCTGGTACTCCTGGCGATAGACCAAGGTCATGGCCGGGTCCAGGCCCACCAGCGGCACGCCGCAGTCGGCCAGGGCACTGAGCTGGCGGGCATTGCGGATCGCCGCCTTGTTGAAAGCACCGAGGAAACCCTGAACGTGCAGGGGCTTGCCGTTGGCGCTGTACGGCGCCAGGTACACGCGGTGGCCAAGGCGATGGACCAGGTCGATGAACGCCGCCAGCACCGGGGTTTCGAAGTAGCGGGTAAAGGCATCCTGGACCAGCACGATGCTGCGTTCGCGTTGGGCCGGGGTGAGTTCGCGCAGCGCCGGGATGCTGGCGACGCGCACATTGCAGCGGGTCAGCGTGGCCTGCAGGTTGTAGCGGCTGATCAGCGGGCTGTCGAGCATGCCGACATGGCGCTCCAGCAGCTTGCCCACCCATTTTGACCCCATCACTGCGTTGTAAAGGCCGGGTGCATGGGCCAGGTAGGGAATGCTGAATTCCAGCGAGCCGATCAGGTAGTCGCGCAGCGGCCGCTGGTAGCGCCCATGGTAGAGCTCGAGGAAGCGCGAACGGAATTCCGGTACGTTGACCTTGATCGGGCACTGGCCCGCGCAGGACTTGCATGCCAGGCAACCGGCCATGGCGTCGTAGACTTCATGGGAGAAGTCGGCCTCGCCCTTGTCACGGGCCAGGTTGTTGCGCAGGCGCGCCGGCAGGCCCTTGAGCCAGGCGGTCTTGCCTTTGGCCGCGGCCAGCACATCGATGTTGGCAGCCCCCTGCAGGCGCAGCCACTCGCGAATCAGCGAGGCACGGCCCTTGGGCGAGTGCTGGCGCTCGCGGGTGGCTTTCCACGACGGGCACATGGCGTCGTTGGGGTCGTAGTTGTAGCAGGCGCCGTTGCCGTTACAGTGCACGGCGCTGCCGAAGCTCTGCCACACGCGCTCGTCGATCTGCCGGTCGTAGTCGCCACGCATCGGCGCCTCGTTGACCTTGATCAGGCCCTGGGCGCTGTCCGGCGGGGTGCAGATCTTGCCGGGGTTGAGCTGGTTGTGCGGGTCGAAGGCACCCTTGAGCGCCTGCAGCGACGGGTACAGCTCACCGAAGAAGTCCGGCACGTACTCCGAACGCAGGCCCTTGCCGTGCTCGCCCCAGAGCAGGCCGCCGTATTTGTGGGTCAGCGCCGCCACGGCGTCGGAGATCGGCTTGACCAGCGCCGCCTGGGCCGGGTCCTTCATGTCCAGGGCCGGGCGCACGTGAAGCACGCCGGCATCGACGTGACCGAACATGCCGTAGGCCAGGCCATGGCTGTCGAGCAAGGCGCGGAAATCGGCGATGTAGTCGGCCAGTTGCTCCGGCGGTACCGCGGTGTCTTCCACGAACGGCTGCGGACGCACTTCGCCTTCGACGTTGCCCAGCAGGCCCACCGAGCGCTTGCGCATGGTGTAGACCCGGGTCACCGCCTCGGCGCCTTCGGCCAGGGTATGGCCCAGGCGCTCGACACTGGTGTCGGCTTGCAGATGGGTAACGAATGCCTCTACCCGCGCATTCACCTCAGCCGGATCATCGCCGCAGAACTCCACCAGGTTGATACCCAGGGTCGGACGCTCGGCGTCGGCGGGGAAATACTCGGCGACGCTGTGCCAGACGATGTCTTTCATCGCCAGCATCAGCACCTTGGAGTCCACCGTCTCGATCGACAGCGGTTTGTGCGCCATCAGCGCATTGGCGTCGCGCAAGGCGTCCATGAAGCTGGTGTAGCGCACATTGACCAGCACCGCGTACTTGGGAATCGGCAGCACATTGAGCTTGGCCTCGACCACATAGCCCAGCGAGCCTTCGGCACCGCACAGCACGCTGTTGAGGTTGAAGCGGCCCTGCTCGTCGCGCAGGTGCGCCAGGTCGTAGCCGGTCAGGCAGCGGTTGAGCTTGGGGAAGATCCGCTCGATCAGCTCGGCCTGGGTTTCCTGGATCTGCCGGGCGGCACGGTACACCTCGCCGGCCCGACCGGGTTCGGCGCAGGCCTGGTCCAGCTCGGCATCGCTGAGCGGCCGGGTGTCCAGGCGCTGGCCGCCGAGCAGTACGCTGGACAGCTCCAGCACGTGGTCACGGGTCTTGCCGTAGGTGCAACTGCCCTGGCCGCTGGCGTCGGTGTTGATCATGCCGCCGACGGTGGCGCGGTTGGAAGTGGACAGCTCCGGCGCGAAGAACAGGCCGTGGGGCTTGAGCGCGGCGTTGAGCTGGTCCTTGACCACACCGGCCTGGACCCGTACCCAACGCTCCTGGACATTGATTTCGAGGATGGTGTTCATGTGCCGCGACAGGTCGACGACGATACCGTCGGTCAGCGACTGGCCGTTGGTGCCGGTGCCGCCGCCACGGGGGGTCAGCTTGACGGCCTTGAAGCGCGGCTCGGCCATCAGCGTGGCGATGCGCGCCACGTCCTCGACGTCCATCGGGAACACGGCGGCCTGGGGCAGGCGCTGGTAGATGGAGTTGTCGGTGGCCAGCACCGCGCGGGTGGCGTAGTCGGCGCTGAGCTGGCCACGGAAACCGGCATTGCGCAGCGCTTCAAGGAAATCAGGGTACAGCGTGGCCGGTGCGGTGCCGGTCAGTCGGGCGATCATCGGGGGATGGCCTCTTTCAGGTCGGGCTAATCAGGAATACTTGCGAAAACGGTATGGTCAGCACACCGTCTACTGGTGGATGATGCAATGATCCCGCAGCCTGGCGCCCGGCACAAACGGATATTCCCGCCGCCTTTGATGACTTTTACGAATGAATTACCGCAACCTCACCCCATCCATGTCCCTGCTGCTGGCGTTCGAGGCCGCGGCCCGGCATGAAAGCTATACCCGCGCAGCCGTCGAGCTGTCGCTGACCCAGAGCGCGGTCAGCCGCCAGGTCCAGGCGCTGGAGGAGCAACTGGGCGTGATGCTGTTTCGTCGCGAAGGTCGCACGGTCAAGCTCACCGACGTCGGGCGCCTGTACCAGCGCGAAATCAGCGAAGCCCTGGGCCGGGTACGCAGCGCCACCCTGCACGCCATTGCCCACCAGGCCGGAGGCGGCAGCCTGCGCCTGGCCACCCTGCCGACCTTCGGTTCGAAATGGCTGTTGCCGCGCCTGCACGCGTTCTACCGCAGCCACCCCGAGGTGCTGGTGCACATCAACTCGCGGATCGAGCCGGTGGACTTCGCCACCAGCGGCATCGATGCCGCCATCGTGGTTGCCACCAGCGATCTGCCGGGACTGGTCTGCCATCGCCTGCATGCCGAAGAGCTGATGGTGATCCTGTCGCCGACCCTGGCAGCCACGCGCCCGGCCTGGAGCCCCCAGGACATCAGCCAGCAGGTGCTGCTCAGCGTCGCCAACAACCCCAACGCCTGGGGCGACTGGTTCACCCATCACGGCCTGGCACACCAGGCCATGCGCCTGGGGCCGAGCTTCGAACTGACCTCGCACCTGATCCAGGCCGTACGGGCCGATATCGGCATCGGCCTGGTGCCGCGCATCCTGATCACCGAGGAGCTGGCCAGCGGCGAGCTGACCAGCCCCACCCTGCCCTATGCCAGCG
The DNA here is from genome assembly GCF_044769005.1 of Pseudomonas sp. NPDC090755. Lineage (NCBI taxonomy): Bacteria > Pseudomonadati > Pseudomonadota > Gammaproteobacteria > Pseudomonadales > Pseudomonadaceae > Pseudomonas > Pseudomonas sp. NPDC090755. Next base: position 51,719 of record NZ_JBIVXC010000023.1, read on the forward strand.
CCCGCAGCTACTACCTGGTGTATCCGCCGCGCAACCAGGCGCTGCCGGCGCTGCAAGCGTTTCGCGGCTGGTTGCTGGACAAGGCCGAAGATGGGCAACTGTAGGCGCGGCGGTGCGACGACGCTTACAGGGGTAGCCGCTGCCGAGGAACGAGGCTGCGATCGACCGCGCAGCGGTCGCAACCCGGTCACCTCGTTGTACCTGACGTACTGAGGTCGCCAGGTTTTACGGCCGTTTCACGGCCGATCGCAGCCTGGCGGCAGCGGCTACTCCGTCAGGCGGTGGCCTCAAAAGCCGAGTGATAACTCACCGCAGCAATGGGTAGCTCACCCGTAAAGGACAGTGCCTGGAAGTACTCGGCCGGCACGCCCGGCAGCTCCAGACCGGAGCCGGCCTTGAAGCCGAAGCGCCCGTAGTAGCCCGGATCGCCCAGCAGCACGCAACCTGCGGCGCCCAGATCCTTAAGCTCGGCCAGGGCAGCCTTCATCAGCAACGAGCCAATGCCCTGCCCCTGGCGATCCGGTGCCACCGAGATCGGTCCCAGGCCATACCAGCCGGTCGCCCCGTTCGACAGCACGACCGGGGAAACCGCCACATGGCCGACGAGGGTGTCGCCCGCCAGCGCCACTTTCGACACGCTCAGTTGCTGGTGACGGCGCAAGGCGTCGACGATGAACTGCTCGGTGTGGCTGGAGTGCGGTGCGTCGCGAAATGCCGCTTCCGTGAGCCGGGCAATGCCGTCGATATCCTCGGTTTGTTCATTGCGAATGCTGATCGTCATCGTGATCTTCTCTCGAGTGTCCTGGTCGATCAGGCTGCGCATGGCTTTGAACAAGGGTTCGGCATCGGTCTGCTTTTTGCCATACCCCAGGTTGAAGCCATAGTCGAAGCCCTCGGGGTTCATCCCCTGGTTGTGTTGCAGCAGGGTCTCCAGCTTGTCCAGGGCCTTGACCGCCCTCGCCTCGCGGGACGACGCCAGCTCGTAGTCCTCCCAGAGCGTCATGATCTCGGTGCGCAGCGGCTCGTCCAGGGTGCGGGTCAGGTGCAGCAGGTCGTTGCGCTCCTGCTCGCTCTTGTCGGGAAACGCCGCCTTGCTGACCGCCGGAATATCACCGTGGATGGCCTCGCCCAGGTCGTGGATGACGCAAATCTTGAGCACCTTGAGCAGATCGAGATCGGCCAGCTCGTCGGCGAAGGCGATTGCCATCAGGCACAAGCGCCAGGTGTGTTCGGCCGTGCTTTCTGGCCGACCCGTCGAGGTGTGCGCGCTGCGCAGCACGCTCTTGAGTTGCTCGGCCTCACGCAGAAACGCCAGGCGTCCTTGGATTTTTTCGATGTTCATCTTCAATTCCCTTTGCGCTTGAGCGGAGTCGGAACGCAAGCGCCCCAACCCCGCCCCGGCACTTAGTGGCCAGCCTTCAATGGCGCTGTACGCGGCGGAATCATCCGCTTGCTGCCGGTCGATTCGAACGCTGCGCCAAAGCGTAGCAAGGCCGAGTCGTCATAGGCACGGCCGGCGAAGGTCAGCCCCACAGGCATGCCGATGTCGGCCATCACGCCCATGGGCACCGTCACGGTCGGCACGCCCAGGTGTCGAATGGCAAGGTTGCCGTTGGCGACCCAGATGCCGTTGCTCCAAGCGATGTCCGCCGAGGCCGGGTTGACGTCGGCATCGGCCGGGCCGACATCGGCGACGGTTGGGAACAGCACGGCATCGAGCTGCAGGCGGTCCATCCAGTCTTCGAGGTCGATCTTGCGGGTTTTCTCAAGCCCGCGCAGGCCATCGGGCACGGTGCTGATCTGGTCCCACGGCGTGATGCCGCGTTCGGCCATCTTCACGTACTCGTCCATGCCTGCCGCCAGATCGCCCTCGCGATTGGGCAGCGTGCCCGGATCGTGGGGGAAGATCTGCGGGCCGTCGACATCGGCCAGGCGGTTCAACTTCGGATCGCCGTTGGCCTGGAGGAAGTCATCGAAGGCCCAGGCGGTCAGGTCCCACAGCTCATGGTGGAGGAATTCCTTGGACACCAGGCCGCGGTTGAACACGGTCGGCGCGCCAGGACGATCGCCCTCGCAATTGGACACCAGCGGGAAGTCGACGTCGATCACTTCGGCGCCTGCCGCTTCCAGCGCCTTGCGCGCCTGCTCCCAGAGGTCGATCACCGAGGCGCGGGTGTTGATGCGCTGGCCGGTCGGGCCACCGATGCCCGGCGCTTCGCTGGTGCCGGCTTCAGGGTCGGCGTTGATGTACATGCGTGGAATGCCGAAGCGCTTGCCCTTCAGGGAGTCGGCGCTTACCGCCAGCTCCAGGTAGGAGGCCGGGCGCACCGAGTCGACACTCGGGATCGGCACCCAGGGCTGCAGACGCCAGAGGTCGCCACGGGTGTCGGGGTCGGTGGCGACCACCACGTCGAGCACTTCGAGCAGGTCGGCCATGGTCCGGGCGAACGGCACCACCACGTCCATGGTCGGCGTCAGCGGCCAGTTGCCACGCACCGAGATTACCCCGCGCGAGGGCGTGTAGGCGCACAGGCCGTTGTTGGACGCCGGGCCACGACCGCTCGACCAGGTTTCTTCGGCCAGGCCGAAGGCCGAGAAGCTTGCCGCAGTGGCAGTGCCGGCACCGTTGGAGGAGCCCGAGGCGAATGGCGCGGTCAGGTACTGGGCGTTATACGGGCTCTCGGCCCGGCCATAGACGCCACGCTGCATGCCGCCATTGGCCATCGGCGGCATGTTGGTCTTGCCCAGGCAGATGGCGCCGCCGGCGCGCAACCGCTCGATGGTGAAGGCGTCGCGCTGGGCGACCAGCTCGGCAAAGGCCGGGCTGCCGGAGGCGGCGGTCAGACCCTTGACCAGGTAGCTGTCCTTGGCCGTGTAGGGAATGCCGTCAAGCGGACCCAGGACCTTGCCTGCGGCCCGACGGGCATCGGAGGCGCGGGCTTCTGCGAGCGCCTCGGGGTTGCGTACCACCACGGCGTTGAGGGCGGTAGCGGTATCGGCGCCGTCATAGGCGTCGATACGCGCAAGGTAGGCATTGACCAGCTCGACCGCTGTGGTGGCCCCGGATTCGAGCGCGGCGCGCAGCTCGGCAATGGAAACCTCGGTAACTTCGATCATGCTGTTGGCACCGGTTGTTGTAGGTTGATGCAGTTGTTCATATCCGATCTCGAGTACTGCAGTGAAGCGACAAGGCTCACGCATTGGGCACAATGCTCCCTTGCCTGCGGACTGAAAGCAACAGAGGCGCAGGTTCAAGGTGTAGCGATCGCGGGGCAAGCCCGCTCCCACAGAGGAAAGACGAACAAGAATCGTTTATGCTGCAAGCCATTCCAGCCCGTCACCTGAAGCGAGCCTTGCCATGCACCTAGCCCCCGCCATCCCGGTCCTGCGCATCTTCTCGGTGGAAAAAGCCAAGGAGTTCTACCTGGACTTCCTCGGCTTCACCCTCGACTGGGAACACCGCTTCGAGCCCGACCTGCCGCTGTACACGCAGATCCATCGCGACAACCTGATCCTGCACCTGAGCGAGCACCATGGCGATGCCACGCCGGGCTCGACGGTATTCGCCCGGGTCGAGGACATCAACGCGCTGCAGCGTGAGCTGCTCGACAAACACTATGGTTATTCCCGCCCATCGGCGGTGAATGTGGGCTGGGGCCTGCAGATGGAGATTGCCGATCCGTTCGGCAACCGTCTGCGCTTCTGCCAGCAGATCGACGACTGAGCCCTGAAATGACAAGGCCCCGTCCATTGCGACAGGGCCTTGATTTACTTGCTGCCTGGTCATTGGTTTCTCGTACCTGCGTCGCGATTGGCGGTGGTAGCGGTACGAGTCGAGGTCAGCAAGCAAAATGTATTGAGATCATGGTGCGCCTGCTACACAGGTCTGTCCAGCGTTAACTTACGCCCAGATGCCCCAACGGCAACGGCCCATGGGGCTTGACCGTCTGGATGGCGAAGTTGCTGCGGATATCGCTGACACCCGGCAGCTTGAGCAGGGTATCGATCAAAAAGCGCTCGTAGCTGCGCAGGTCCGGCACCACCACCTGCAGCAAAAAATCCGACTCGCCCGACACCAGGTGCGCGGCGATCACCTGCGGCAAGGCCAGCACCGCCTGCTGGAAGGCCTGGGCCGCCGGCTCATGGTGGCGCTCGACCTTGACCCCGACGAACACCGTCAGCCCCAATCCCACCTCATCGCGATCCAACTGGGCGGCGTAGCCCTTGATCAGGCCCGCCTCTTCCAGCAGGCGTACCCGCCGCAGGCATGGCGAAGGTGACAGGCCGATCAGTTCGGCCAGTTCGACATTGCTCAGGCGCGCATTGCGTTGCAGGGCATCGAGAATCTTGCGGTCAAAAGCATCCAGGGTGATTTTTGGCATGATCTTAATTTTCTGTTGTTGATCCTGGCACTTTATATCAATCAGACCCGGTACAGACGCAACAATCGCAAGCACCTGCCAGCCCCTACGGGCTTAGAATTTTCTCCAGCCCGTTCATTGCAGGAGCGTTTCAGATGACTCAATACAGCTTGTTTTGCGCTGCCCTGCTGGTGGTCTATCTGGTACCGGGGCCCGACATGTTCCTGCTGCTCAATACCGGTGCCAGCCAAGGCCGCCGCCAGGCCCTGATCACCGCCCTGGGCCTGGCCCTGGCGCGCGCCGCCCACGTCACCCTGGCGGCCCTGGGGCTGGCCGCCCTGCTGCGCACGCATCCCTGGGCATTCGAACTGCTCAGTGTCGCCGGGGGCCTGTACCTGGCCTGGATGGGCTGGCAACTGTTGTGCGCGCCGGTCGCGACATTGCCCGGCGTCCCCACTGGCGCCCGCCAGCGCGGCCACTGGGCGGTGGCGTTGAAAAAGGGGCTGCTGACCAACCTGCTCAACCCCAAGGCCCTGTTGTTCTGCTCCGTGCTGTTGCCGCAGTTCGTCAGCCAGACCGCAGGGCCGGTCGGCCAGCAGTTCGCCACTCTCGGCGCCGTGCTGGTGATCACCGGGCTGGTCTTCGACGGCTTCTACGCCTTGAGCGGCGACCGCCTGGGGCGCTGGCTGGCGCAAAGCCCCTGGAAACAGAAGCTGCAGAATCGCCTGTTCGGCACCTTGCTGATCGGGTTCGGTGCGCGCCTGATCCTGTTGCGCGAGCTGTCTGGCTGAAGATTTTCACCTGCGACCAAGGTCCAATCTATGACTGGGCGTTCCCGATCCGCACGGGATGTATTATCGTGGCTGCGTGCGCAATAAGAGACGCCTGAGCGATCAGGCATATGCAAATCGATTCGAGGGTGCCATGAGTAACGAAAGCATTAACTGGGACAAGCTGGGCTTCGACTACATCAAGACCGACAAGCGCTACCTGTCCGTATGGCGCAACGGCGAGTGGGACAAGGGCACCCTGACCGAAGACAACGTGCTGCACATCAGTGAAGGCTCCACCGCCCTGCACTATGGCCAGCAGTGCTTCGAGGGCCTGAAGGCCTACCGCTGCAAGGATGGCTCGATCAACCTGTTCCGCCCTGACCAGAACGCCGCCCGCATGCAGCGCAGCTGCGCCCGCCTGCTGATGCCGCACGTGCCGACCGATGTGTTCATCGAGGCCTGCAAGCAAGTGGTCAAGGCCAACGAGCGTTTCGTACCGCCGCACGGCAAGGGTGCCCTGTACCTGCGTCCGTTCGTGATCGGCACCGGTGACAACATCGGCGTGCGCACCGCCCCCGAGTTCATCTTCTCGATCTTCGCCATCCCGGTCGGTTCGTACTTCAAGGGTGGCATGAAGCCACACAACTTCCAGATCTCCAGCTTCGACCGTGCTGCCCCGCAAGGCACCGGTGCGGCCAAGGTCGGTGGCAACTACGCCGCCAGCCTGCAACCGGGCGCCGAGGCCAAGAAAGCCCACTTCGCCGACGCCATCTACCTGGACCCGCTGACCCACACCAAGATCGAGGAAGTCGGCTCGGCCAACTTCTTTGGCATCACGGCCAACAACGAGTTCGTGACGCCGAAATCGGCTTCCGTGCTGCCAGGTATCACCCGCCTGTCGCTGATGGAACTGGCGCAAACGCGCCTGGGCCTGACCGTGATCGAAGGCGATGTCGAGATCAACAAGCTCGACCGTTTCATCGAAGCTGGCGCCTGCGGTACCGCCGCGGTGATCACCCCGATCGGCGGCATCGAGTACAACGGCAAGCTGCACGTGTTCCACGACCTGGAAAAAGTCGGCCCGGTTACCCAAAAGCTCTACAACGAGCTGACCGGCATCCAGAGCGGCGATGTCGAAGCGCCTGCTGGCTGGATCTTCAAGGTCGCCTGATGTTGTAACGCATCGCGGGGCAAGCCCGCTCCTACAGGTAGGAGCGGGCTTGCCCCGCGATGGCCTGCAAAGCAGGCCCACTCCCCGCTAGATGAATTATTCTTTAACCCGGGCACCGCCTATTCTTTGGCACAATCAGGTCTCTACTTGCCGCCCAGGTACTAGCATGCCCCGCGTACTGACTATCGAAGACGACGCCGTCACCGCCCAGGAGATCGTCGCCGAACTCTCCAGCCATGGCCTGGAAGTGGACTGGGCCGACAACGGTCGCGAAGGCCTGGCCAAGGCCATTGCCGGCGGCTACGACCTGATCACCCTCGACCGCATGCTCCCCGAGCTCGACGGGCTGACCATCGTCACTACCCTGCGCAACCTGAAGATCGCCACGCCGATCCTGATGATCAGCGCCCTGTCCGATGTCGACGAACGGGTGCGCGGCCTGCGCGCCGGCGGTGATGACTACCTGACCAAGCCGTTCGCCTCCGACGAGATGGCCGCCCGCGTCGAAGTGCTGCTGCGCCGCAACAGCGTGCCCCTGGCGCAGACCCGCCTGCAGGTCGCCGACCTGGAGCTGGACCTGATCAGCCATGAGGCCCGTCGTGGCGAGCACACCCTCAACCTGCTGCCCACCGAATACAAGCTGCTGGAATTCCTCATGCGCCACGCCGGCCAGGTGATCACCCGGATGATGATCTTCGAGGAAGTCTGGGGCTATCACTTCGACCCCGGCACCAACCTGATCGACGTGCACATCGGACGCTTGCGCAAGAAGATCGACGCCGCTGGCCAGACACCGCTGATTCGGACCGTGCGGGGCTCGGGCTATGCCATTGCCGAACCCAACTAAGGGTTGGAGTTCGTCGACCAGCCGCCTGCTGGCGCTGTACAGTTTCCTGTTCGTGGCCTGGAGCAGCATCCTCATGGGGGTGTTGTACTTCGAGGTCTCGGGCTACCTGAACAAACTCACCCGCCACTCGTTGCTGCAACGCCAGCACCTGTTCGGGCACATGAGCGGCAAGCAGCTGGACGATGCCCTGATCGCAAGCCAGGCCTTCGAAGAACGCAGTTTCGATGCCTATGGCCTGTTCGATGCGCAGTTCAACCCGCTGGGCGGACAGATCCGCCAGGTGCCGGCCGACCTGGGCCTGGACGGCAAGATCCACGAGCTGGGGCGCTGCCTGGACGCCGACGACCCGCACCTGCCACGGGACAGCTGCGACGCGGTGGCAATCAAGGTTCGTGACGGCCGCTGGCTGGTGCTGGTGCGCGACAACGGCTCGCTGTTCGTGGTCACCCGGATCATCCTCCACGCCTTGCTCTGGGGCCTGTCGCTGACCATCATCCCCGGCATTGCCGGCTGGTACCTGCTGCGAAGGCGACCGCTCAAACGCATCCGCGCCATCCAGGCCACCGCCGAGCAGATCGTCGCCGGCGACCTGACCCGGCGCCTGCCGCTGTCCCAGCGCCGCGACGAGCTGGACATGCTCGCCGCCATCGTCAACGCCATGCTCGATCGCATCGAGCGCCTGATGCACGAAGTCAAAGGGGTCTGTGACAACATCGCCCACGATCTGCGCACCCCGCTCACCCGCCTACGCGCCCAGCTCTACCGGATTCGCCAGCAAGCCGGCGATGACTCGCCCCAGGCCGAGGCACTGGAGCAGGCCATCGGCGAGACCGACACCTTGATGGCGCGCTTTCGCGGCTTGCTGCGCATCAGCGAGCTGGAGGATCGCCAGCGTCGCGCCGGCTTTGTCGAGCTCGACCCTCGCGCTCTGTTGCTGCAGATGCACGACTTCTACCTGCCATTGGCCGAGGATGGCGACATTCACCTGAGCCTTGAGCTGCCGGCGCAATTGCCCGCGCTCAATGGCGACCGGGAGCTGTTGTTCGAAGCCCTGTCCAACCTGCTGGGCAACGCCATCAAATTCACCCCCGGCGGTGGCCAGGTGCGGGTGTGCGCCAGCAGTGAGGAAGGCGAAGTGCGTATCGAGGTGGAAGACAGCGGACCGGGCATTCCCGCAGACGAGCGTGGTGCGGTGCTCAAGCGTTTCTATCGCAGCGAGGAAGGTCACCGCCATCCGGGGTTCGGACTGGGGCTGTCGATCGTGGCGGCGATCGTCGACCTGCACGGTTTCAAGCTTGAGGTGGGGGAAAGTGAGCTGGGTGGAGCGAAGTTGGTGTTGCGCTGTCGCACGGGGGTAATCGGTTAGGACCTGACTGCCGGCGTTGCCGGCTCCCACAGGACAGGGTGTGGGAGCCGGCAACACCGGCGATCAGGTCAAAGCCGATCAGTCAGCCAGACGCCAGGTCGTGCCGCCCTTGCCGTCTTCCAGTACCACGCCCATGGCGGTGATCTGGTCGCGGATACGGTCGGACTCGGCCCAGTTCTTGTCGGCACGCGCCTGCAGGCGCGCCTGGATCAGCGCTTCGACCTCGGCCGCATCGACCTTGCCTTCGGCACCGGCCCGCAGGAAGTCATCGGCGTCCAGTTGCAGCACGCCCAGCAAGTCACCCAGTTCACGCAGGCGACCGGCAAGGCCGGCAGCGGCCTCAGGATCGCTTTCGCGCAGGCGGTTGATCTCGCGCACGAGGTCAAACAGCACCGCACAGGCCTCGGGGGTGCCGAAATCGTCGTTCATCGCCAGGCTGAAACGGTCGACATACTCGTCGCCACCCTTGGCTGCAACCCGCGGCAGGCCGCGCAAGGCGTGGTAGAAGCGCTCCAGGGCGCCCTTGGACTCGCGCAGGCTGTCTTCGGAGTAGTTGATCGAGCTGCGGTAGTGGCTCGACACCAGCAGGTAGCGGACCACTTCCGGATGATACTTGTCGAGCACGTCGCGGATGGTGAAGAAGTTGTTCAACGACTTGGACATCTTCTCGCCATTGATGCGGATCATGCCGCAGTGCATCCACGACTTGGCGTAGGGTTTGCCGGTGGCCGCCTCGCTCTGGGCGATCTCGTTCTCGTGGTGCGGGAACTCCAGGTCGTTGCCGCCGCCGTGGATGTCGAAGCTCTCGCCCAGGCAGCAGGTGGACATCACCGAGCACTCGATGTGCCAGCCCGGACGCCCCGGACCCCACGGCGATTCCCAGCTCGGCTCGCCCGGCTTGACGCCCTTCCACAGGACGAAGTCGAGCGGGTCCTGCTTGGCTTCGTCGACCTCGATCCGCGCACCGATGCGCAGGTCTTCGATCTTCTTGCGCGACAGCTTGCCGTAGCCGACGAACTTGCCAACCCGGTAGTACACGTCGCCATTACCCGGCGCGTAGGCATAGCCCTTGTCGATCAGGGTCTGGATCATCGCGTGCATGCCGGCGATATGGTCAGTGGCACGCGGCTCCTGGTCCGGCGGCAGAATGTTCAGGCGGCGCTCGTCCTCGTGCATCGCGTCGATCATGCGGGCGGTCAGCGCGTCGAACGACTCCCCATTTTCATTGGCCCGGTTGATGATCTTGTCATCGATGTCGGTGATGTTGCGCACGTAGGTCAGGTCGTAGCCGCTGTAACGCAGCCAGCGGGTGACCAGGTCGAAGGCGACCATGCTGCGGCCGTGGCCCAGGTGGCAGAAGTCGTACACGGTCATGCCGCACACGTACATGCGCACCTTGTTGCCTTCCAGCGGCGTGAAAACTTCCTTGGTCTTGCTAAGCGTGTTGTAGATGGTAAGCACGAGCGTTCCTCAGCTGCCCCACGAATCGCGCAGGGTCACGGTCCGGTTGAATACCGGGCGACCCGGCTGGGAGTCTTTCAGGTCGGCGCAGAAGTAGCCTTCGCGTTCGAACTGGAAGCGGTCTTCGGGTTGGGCCTGGCCCAGCGAAGGTTCCGCACGACAACCGGTGAGCACCTGCAGCGAATCGGGATTGATGTTGTCGAGGAAGCTGCCGCCGTCTTCGGTCTTCTCCGGGTTCGGCGAGCGGAACAGGCGGTCGTACAGGCGCACTTCGCACTCCACGCTGCCTTGTGCCGGCACCCAGTGGATCACGCCCTTGACCTTGCGACCCTCGGGGTTCTTGCCCAGGGTGTCCGAATCATAGGAGCAACGCAGTTCGACGATGTTGCCATCGGCGTCCTTGATGGCCTCGTCGGCACGGATCACGTAGCTGCCGCGCAGGCGCACTTCACCATTTGGCTCCAGGCGCTTGTAGCCTTTTGGCGGCTCTTCCATGAAGTCGTCGCGGTCGATGTACAGCTCGCGGGCGAACGGCAGCACGCGCACGCCCATGTCTTCCTTGGGGTGACGTGGCAGTTCGAGGCTCTCGACCTGGCCTTCAGGGTAGTTGGTGATGACCACCTTCAGCGGGCGCAGCACGCACATGGCGCGCGGCGCGTTGCGGTCGAGATCGTCGCGGATGCTGAACTCGAGCATGTTCATGTCGACCACGCCATCGGAACGGTTGGTGCCGATCATTTCGCAGAAGTTGCGGATCGAGGCCGGGGTGTAGCCACGGCGACGGAAGCCCGACAGGGTCGACATGCGCGGGTCGTCCCAGCCGCTGACGTGCTGCTCGTCGACCAGTTGCTTGAGCTTGCGCTTGCTGGTGATGGTGTAGTTCAGGTTCAGGCGGCTGAACTCGTACTGGCGCGGCTTGGCCGGCACCGGCAGGTTGTCCAGGAACCACTCGTACAGCGGACGATGGCCTTCGAACTCCAGGGTGCAGATGGAGTGGGTGATGCCTTCGATGGCGTCCGACTGACCATGGGTGAAGTCATAGTTGGGGTAGATGCACCATTTGTCACCGGTCTGGTGGTGATGGGCGTGGCGAATGCGATAGAGGATCGGGTCGCGCAGGTTCATGTTCGGCGACGCCATGTCGATCTTGGCCCGCAGCACGCGCTCGCCGTCCTTGAACTCGCCGGCTTTCATGCGCGCGAACAGGTCCAGGTTCTCCTGGGCGCTGCGCTCGCGGAACGGGCTGTTCTTGCCGGGTTCGGTCAGGCTGCCACGGTACTCCTTGGCCTGCTCCGGGGTCAGGTCGCAGACATAGGCCTTGCCCGCCTTGATCAGGTCGATGGCCCAGGCGTGCAGCTGGTCGAAGTATTCGGAGGCATAGCGCACCGGGCCGGTCCACTGGAAACCCAGCCACTGGACGTCGCTCTGGATGGCGTCGATGTACTCCTGGTCCTCTTTGGCCGGGTTGGTGTCATCGAAACGCAGGTGACAGGCCCCACCGAACTCCTCGGCCAGACCGAAGTTCACACAGATCGACTTGGCATGGCCGATGTGCAGGTAACCGTTGGGCTCTGGTGGAAAACGGGTGACGATGCTGCTGTGCTTGCCCGCGTCGAGGTCGGCCTGCACGATGGTGCGCAGGAAGTTCGCAGGGACGACGGGAGCGCCTTTGGCAGCGGCGTTGGGAGCGGTGTCGGCAGTGGGCTTGCTCATAGGTTCCTTGAATACCGGTACACGGCCTGGGTAGGCCGACTGAATCAAAGCGCTTATCATAGCCGAAGCGGTCGAGCTGCCGACAGCGTCGGGCCGACAAACTGGCGCGATATTCGGCGGCCAACGCAAAAAAACTGCCACAAGCCACGTATCGCCGGTTGTAGACTGTGCGTCAGGTTTGTATCGCGATCCTGCGCGACCCTATTCCGAATGCCTTGAAAGAGCGAATTCCAGCATGTCCAAAGTCAAACTGAGCACCAACCACGGCGACATCATCCTGCAACTGGATGCTGAAAAAGCGCCGAAAACCGTTGAAAACTTCGTTCAGTACGTCAAGGAAGGCCACTACGACAACACCGTGTTCCACCGTGTGATCAAGGGCTTCATGATCCAGGGCGGCGGTTTCGAGCCAGGCATGAGCCAGAAGAAAACCCGCGCCAGCATCCAGAACGAAGCCGACAACGGCCTGAAGAACACCAAGTACAGCATCGCCATGGCCCGTACCATGGAGCCGCATTCGGCTTCCGCCCAGTTCTTCATCAACGCCAGCAACAACGACTTCCTCAACCACAGCGGCAAGAACGTCCAGGGCTGGGGCTACGCAGTGTTCGGTGAAGTGACCGAAGGCCAGGACGTGGTCGACAAGATTGAAGGCGTGAGCACCGGTTCCAAGGCTGGCCACCAGGACGTACCGAAGGACGACGTGATCATCGAGAAAGCCGAGATCATTGAGTGATACTGCTGATCTCCGATCTGCACCTGCAAGAAGAACGCCCGGACATTACCCGGGCGTTTCTTGATCTGCTCGATGGCCGCGCCCGGCATGCCCAGGCGCTGTACATCCTTGGCGACTTCTTCGAAGCCTGGATCGGCGACGATGCCATGACGCCCTTCCAGACCGGCATCTGCCAGGCCCTGCGCGCCTTGAGCGACAGCGGCACGCAGGTGTTCCTGATGCACGGCAACCGCGACTTCCTGATCGGCGAAGCCTTCTGCAAGGCGGCCGGCGCCACCCTGCTGGCCGACCCCAGCGTGGTGCGCATGGGCGGCGAATCGGTGTTGCTGATGCATGGCGACAGCCTGTGCACCCTGGACATCGGCTACATGAAGATGCGCCGTTACCTGCGCAACCCGCTGAGCCTGTGGATCCTCCGCCACCTGCCGCTGGGCACCCGGCAGAAGCTGGCGCGCAAGCTGCGCAGCGAAAGCCGGGCACAGACGCGGATGAAAGCCAACGACATCATCGACGTGACCCCGGACGAAGTGCCGCGGATCATGGCCGAATATGGCGTGCACACCCTGGTGCACGGGCATACTCACCGGCCGGCGATTCACAAGCTGGTGGTCGAGGGGCAACCGGCGCGGCGCATCGTGCTGGGGGACTGGGACCGCCAGGGTTGGGCGCTTGAGGTGGATGAGCAAGGGTTTGTGTTGCAGCCCTTTGCTTTTCCCTAAAGCCTGATCGCGGGGCAAGCCCGCTCCTACAGAGGGTGTAGGAGCGGGCTTGCCCCGCGATCGCTCAGTGCCCCGCCGAAGCAGGCCCCGCCTTGGCCGCAAACGGCGGTTTTGCCAGCCACACCAGCAAAATCAAGCCGGCAAACACCCACCCCATCAGGGTGAAATAATCCACCGTCGACATCATGTACGCCTGACTGCTGAGCATCCGCTCCAGCTGCGCATAGGACTGCACGTTCGCCCCACCCAGCTGGTTGAGCGCCTCGCGGGTGGCCGGATCAAAGGGGCTGATGCTTTCGCTCAGATAGGCATGGTGCTGGTCGGCACGGCGAATCCAGATCCAGGTGGTCAGCGACGCGGCGAAGCTGCCGCCCAGGGTGCGCAGGAACGTCGCCAGCCCCGAGCCGTCGGCGATCTGATGCGGCGGCAGGTCCGAGAGCAGGATGCTCAGGGTCGGCATGAAGAACAGCGCCACGCCGATACCCATGAACAACTGCACCAGGGCGATGTGCTGGAAATCCACCTCATTGGTAAAACCTGCGCGCATGAAGCAACTGGTGCCGATGGCCAGAAACGCCACCCCGGCCAGCAGACGCAGGTCGACTGTATGCGCGTACTTGCCGACGAACGGCGACATCAATACCGGCAACAAGCCGATCGGCGCCACCGCCAGGCCAGCCCAGGTGGCGGTGTAGCCCATCTGGGTCTGCAACCACTGCGGCAGGATCAGGTTGATGCCGAAGAACCCCGCATAGCCGCAGACCAGCACGATGGTGCCGATGCGGAAGTTGCGGTGTACGAACAGCCGCAGGTTGACCACCGGGTGCTTGTCGGTCAGCTCCCAGATAATGAAGATCGCCAGGAACACCGCTGAAACCAGGCTGCCGACGACGATGAAGCCCGACTCGAACCAGTCCAGGTCGTTGCCCTTGTCCAGCACGATCTGCAAGGCGCCGACGCCGATGATCAGGGTCAGCAGGCCGATGTAGTCCATGGGCTGGCGGCTGGTGCTGACGGGCCGCGTGCGCATCTGCTGGCGCACCACGGCAGCGGCGAACAGGCCGATAGGCACGTTGATGAAGAAGATCCACGGCCAGCTGTAGCTGTCGGTAATCCAGCCACCGAGGATGGGCCCGGCAATCGGCGCCACCACCGTGACCATCGCCAGCAAGGCCAGCGCCATGCCGCGCTTGGCCGGCGGATAGACGGCGATCAGCAGGGTCTGGGTCATCGGGTACAGGGGACCGGCGACGATCCCTTGCAACACCCTGAAACCCACCAGCTCCGGCATCGAGCGGGCGATGCCGCACAGAAACGAGGCCAGCACGAACAGCAACGTGGCCCAGAGGAACAGTTTCACCTCGCCGAAGCGCCGGCTCAGCCAACCGGTCAGAGGCAAGGCAATGGCGTTGCTCACCGCGAACGAGGTGATGACCCAGGTGCCCTGCTCCACACTCACGCCCAGGTTGCCGGCAATGGTCGGCAAGGCGACGTTGGCGATGGTGGTGTCGAGCACCTGCATGAAGGTCGCCAGCGACAGGCCAATGGTGGTCAGCAGCAGGCTCGGCGGGCTGAACGAAGCACTGTTGCTCATCGCTGCGCCGTCTTGCCGGAGCCTGCGCTATTGTCATGGATCAGCCGGGCGATCAGGGTGTCGGCCTCGACCAGTTGACGGTCGTATACGCGGGTGGCGAACGAGGCTTTCTGCGGCGGTACCTGGGCCAGAACCGGACCGCTCTGGTCATGCAGGTCGACCGTTACCTGGGTCGACAGGCCGATGCGCAGCGGATGCGCGGCCAGTTGTTCTCCATTGATATGGATACGCACCGGCACCCGCTGGACGATCTTGATCCAGTTGCCGGTGGCGTTCTGCGCCGGCAACAGGGCAAAGGCGCTGCCGGTGCCAGCCCCCAGGCTATCGATGCTGCCGCTGTACTTGACCTCGCTGCCGTACAGGTCGGCGACGATATCCACCGGCTGGCCGATACGCATGTGGCGCAGCTGGGTTTCCTTGAAGTTGGCATCGATCCACAGCTGATCCAGGGGAATCACCGCCATGATCGCGGTGCCCGGCTGCAGGCGCTGGCCCAGTTGCACGGTGCGCTTGGCCACGTGACCTGTGACCGGCGCCACCAGCGTGGTGCGGGCAGACGCCAGGTAGGCCTGGCGCAGCTCGGCAGCGGCGGCCATGACTTGCGGGTGGGAAGACACCACGGTGTCATCCACCAGCGCGGCGGTGGTGTTGAGTTGCTGCCTGGCGTTGTTCAGGGCGCTCTGGGCCGACGCCAGGTCGTCACGGGCGTGGGACAGCTCCTCCTGGGAAATCGCCCCGCCCGCGGCGAGGGTCTTGCGCCGGCTGTAGTTGTCCTGGGCCTTGGTCAGCTCGGCCTGGCGGGCGGCCACCTGGGCCTTCATGCCGTCGACGTTGCTGTACAGCCCGCGCACCTGGCGCACCGAGCGGGCCAACTTGGCCTCGGCCGCTTGCAGGCCGACCTGCGCGTCGCTGGGATCGAATTCGAGCAGCACCTGGCCTTCATGGACCAGGTCGCCATCGTCGGCGCCGATACTGACCACGGTGCCTGTGACCTGCGGGGTGATTTCCACCACGTTGCCGTTGACGTAGGCGTCGTCGGTCTCTTCGCTCCAGCGCCCGTAGAGCTCATGCCAGCCCCACACAGCGGCGCCGCCAACGGCGACCAGCAGCGCCAGGGCCAGCAGCCAGGTCTTGCGCTTGCGGGTGTTGCCCTGGTCCTGGGCCGTTTCGACGTTATTGCTTGCCGTGCTCATTTGCCACCTACCCGCTGGATCGTCAGGGCGTCGCCTGCGGCAAGCAGGACCTTGGTCAGCAAGCTTTCCAGGGTCGCCAGCTCGTCTGCATCCAGTACCCCCACCAACTCGTTCATCGCCGCCGCACCGATCTGCGGCAACTGGTCGGCGAGCTTCTGCCCCTCCTCGGTCAGACCCAGGCGCACCTGGCGGCGATCATCGGCGCAGCGACGGCGCACGATCAACGCTTTTTGCTCCAGGCGATCGAGCATGCGCGTCATCGAACCGCTGTCCAGGGACAGGAAGCGGCACAGCTCGGCGGGCGTATCGACCCCGTACTGGGCGGCAATGATCAGCACCTTGAACTGCGCGGCGGTGACGCCGAAGTCCTGCAGGTGGCTGTCGAGGAGACGATCCTTGACCAGCGCAGCGCGGGCCAGCAGCAGGCCGATGGTGCAGGTCTGGAAGTTTTCGGGGGTGTAGTGCGGCATGGAACGAGATACCTGCTCAGGCAGTAAGTAACATAATGTTACTGCCTAGACAGCTAACGTCAAGCCATTAATTAGCATGCTTATTATTTGCCGATGAAAAAGGGCTGCCTCACAACCCATCGCCGGCTACGCCGGCTCCCACAATGACCAGGTGCACACAATCAGTGTGGGAGCTGGCAACGCCAGCGATGGGCTGCGAAGCAGCCCGATTCAGCCAGGAATACTTAGGCCGGAACACCGCTATGGAAGCGGAACTCTTCATCCGGGCTGCTGATAAGCTCGGCCTCGACCGCCCTGACCTTCTCCACCACCCGCTCGATGTCGGCCGCATCGCCATATTGGTGGGCCAGTTTCAGGTATCCCTGGTAATGCCGGGCCTCGCTGTTGAGCAGGCCGTGGTAGAACTTGCCGAGTTCCTCGTCCAGGTGCGGCACCAGCGCGGCAAAGCGCTCGCAGCTACGCGCCTCGATGAAGGCGCCGACCACCAGGGTATCGACCAGCTTGACCGGCTCATGGGCGCGCACCACACGACGCAGCCCCGAGGCATAGCGCCCGGCCGACACCGGCCGCAGGGCGATCTTGCGCCGCTTCATCAGGCGCAGTACCTGCTCGTGGTGCACCAGTTCCTCACGGGCCAGGCGCGACATCATGTTGATCAGGTCCAGGTGCGTGTTGTACTTGGCCATCAGGCTCAGCGCGGTGCTGGCGGCCTTGAACTCGCAGTTCTTGTGATCGATCAGCAGGGTTTCCTGGTCGGCAAGGGCCGCCTGGACCCAGGCATCGGGAGTACGGCAACCAAGGAACGCATCGATTTCGGGAATAAGGTGCATAGGCTCACAAAACAGGCAGGGCAACGGCAAGACCGGCGATTATACCGGCAGCGGCGGCGATCACCAGTGAACTATGCTTGATACATATCAACGCCCAATGCACTTGGCGCCGACTATAGTCAGTCATCGGTCGCCATTTCTGAAGGGAGTTCACGCTCATGCAAGAAGTACGCAGCATTCTGGTGGTCCTCGACGCCGATCACGCCCATAGCCGCGCCCTGACCCGGGCCAAACTGATCGCCGGCGCCACCGGCGCGCGCCTGCACCTGTTGATGTGCGACAAGAACCATGACCACGGCGCACTACTGAGCCTGCTCAGCAGCCAGTTGCACGACGACGGGTTCGACAACGTGACCCACGAGGAGGCCTGGCACGGCAGCCTGCACGAATCGATCATTGCCGTGCAGCAAGCCGAAGGGTGCGAGCTGGTGATCAAGGAGCACCGCCCGGACAACCCACTGAAAAAGGCCCTGCTCACGCCCAGCGACTGGAAGCTGCTGCGCCAGTGCCCGTGCGCGGTGCTGATGGTCAAGACCGAACGCCCCTGGGCCGGCGGCGTGATCCTTGCCGCTGTTGACGTCGGCAACCACGACGAAGCGCACCGCCTGCTGCACAAGAACATCATCGATCACGGCTATGAGATCGCCAACCTGGCCAAGGGTAACCTGCACGTCATCAGCGCCCACCCGTCGCCAATGCTGTCGGCGGCCGATCCGGTCTATCAGTTGAAGGAAACCATCGAACAGAAATATCGCGAAGAATGTGCGGCGTTCCAGGCCGAGTTCGATATCAAGGATGATCGCCTGCACGTGGCCGAAGGCCCGGCGGATGTGCTGATTCCCTACACCGCCAGCAAGTATGACGCGGTGGTGACGGTGATCGGCACCGTGGCCCGCACCGGGATTTCCGGAGCGCTGATCGGCAATACCGCCGAAGTGGTGCTCGATGCGCTGGAAAGCGATGTGCTGGTGCTCAAGAGTGAGGAAGCGAAGGTCCACCTGACTGAACTGGCGCAAGGCTAAGAAGCTGATCGCGGGGCAAGCCCGCTCCTACGGCATCTGTAGGAGCGGGCTTGCCCCGCGATGCATTCACTGCCTAACCCAGGGCGTCCCTGAGAAACCCCGGTGCGATGTAGCGCTGGTAATGGGCTTCGGACAGCAGGAAGAACTCCCGGTCGATGGCATCGCGCACCTGCGGCAGCTCCCAGTCGCGAAACTCCGGCAACAACACCATCCCGTAAGCCTCCAGGTCGCGGATCACGCGTGCGCCACGGGCGATCAGCTGGTAGGCCCAGCAATATTCGGACTGGTGCGGCACGAAGCGGATCTTGCGCTGCTCCAGCTGCTGGCGCAGGCGCGTGGCATCAAAGACCTCGAGTTTGGCCACCATGACCTGCACCAGCAAATGCTCCAGGCGCAGCCACACCGCACGCTTTTCATCGTCGTTGTAGCCGTTCCAGTTGATCACTTCGTGGTGAAAACGCTTGCAGCCGCGGCACACCAAGTCCCCGTAAACCGTGGAGCAGAGGCCGACACAAGGCGTTTTAATTGACTGATTGGACATGAAAAACAAGGCAACTGGACGATGGAACAGACTGTCATGTTAGCCCTTTGTCTAACGGGGGTCACCCGTTAAAGTCATCAAGCGCGCCTTACCTTAATCCAGTTTTTACCGTAGAATCACCCGGCCTTTTTAAGGCAGCAATGTCCGTTAGAAGCTGTTTTCAAAGCGTCACGAGCACAGTTCATCCGGTAGAACGGCGTTGGCTCGGTACAGGCATCCAGCCCTGTCCCGCGCCAGCCCTCATCAGCCTCCGTTCTACAGGCGTAAAACTTTGAAAGCAGCTTCTGTAAGGATTTCCTGCAACCCTGGCTACGCGGCCCAAGAAGCCGTATTGCGCATGGGTGCCGGAATTTCTGGATGAGCGTCCCGGACACCCATTTGGGACCACTGATGAGGGTAATAACTGTGCTTGAAGCCTACCGCAAACACATCGAAGAGCGTGCCGCCCTGGGTATCGTTCCCCAGCCGCTTAACGCCGAACAAACCGCAGGCCTGGTCGAGCTGCTGAAAAACCCTCCTGCTGGCGAAGAAGCCTTCCTCGTCGACCTGATCACCAATCGCGTTCCACCGGGAGTGGACGAAGCCGCTTACGTCAAAGCCGGCTTCCTGTCTGCCCTGGCCAAGGGTGAAGCGACTTCCCCACTGCTCGACAAGAAGCGCGCCGTCGAACTGCTGGGCACCATGCAGGGTGGCTACAACATCGCCACCATGGTCGAGCTGCTGGACGACGCCGAACTGGCTGCCGTCGCCGCCGAACAACTCAAGCACACCCTGCTGATGTTCGATGCGTTCCACGACGTATCCGAAAAAGCCAAGGCGGGCAACGTTCACGCCAAGGCCGTGCTGGAATCCTGGGCTGCCGGCGAGTGGTTCACCGCCCGCCCTGCCATCGAGCAGAAGTACACCCTGACCGTGTTCAAGGTGCCGGGCGAAACCAACACCGACGACCTGTCCCCTGCCCCGGACGCCTGGTCGCGCCCTGACATCCCGCTGCACGCCCTGGCCATGCTGAAAATGGCCCGTGACGGCATCGAGCCGCAGCAGCCAGGTTCGGTCGGCCCGCTGGCCCAGATCGAAGCCGTCAAGGCCAAGGGTTTCCCGGTCGCCTACGTCGGTGACGTGGTCGGTACCGGTTCCTCGCGTAAATCGGCGACCAACTCGGTGCTGTGGTTCTTCGGCGACGACATCCCGCATGTGCCGAACAAGCGTGCTGGCGGCTTCTGCTTCGGCACCAAGATCGCCCCGATCTTCTACAACACCATGGAAGACGCCGGCGCCCTGCCGATCGAATTCGACTGCACCAACCTGGCCATGGGCGACGTCATCGACGTTTACCCGTTCAAAGGTGAAGTACGCCGTCATGGCAGCGACGAACTGGTCACCAGCTTCCAGCTCAAGACCGAAGTACTGCTCGACGAAGTCCGCGCTGGCGGCCGTATCCCGCTGATCGTCGGCCGTGGCCTGACCGA